>JAGALE010000399.1 GCA_017625335.1 Lachnospiraceae bacterium | reverse complement strand
GGAAACTATGCATCTGAGGCTGAGACATCAGCTACTATTAAGAAGGTATATGAGTCAGATAACTACATTATGGACACTCATACTGCAGTTGCTGCAAATGTATATGACAAGTATGTGGCTGCAACAGGTGATACAACTCCTACAGTTATCGCTTCAACAGCAAGCCCATATAAGTTTACAAGAAGTGTTATGAACTCTATTGATGCTGAGTATGACAAGCAGAGCGATTTTGACCTTGTAGATGAGCTTAACAGATTATCAGGTGTTAAGGTTCCACAGGCTATTGAGGATATTAGAACAGCTCCAGTTCGTCACAATACAGTATGTGACAAGGAGGATATGCTTAAGGTTGTTAAGGAGTTTCTTGGAGTATAGTAGTTATGTACATAGGTTTGACCTGTGAACTATAAAAAAATACATAAGACAGTTCGTTTGTACCATCCTGTCTATAAACAAAACCAGGACTATTTATAAGGCAAGGGAATATAGAATATGAATTAAGATTATCAATTTAGATTATGAATTAAGATCATGAGTTCAGTTGAAAAGTTCCTGTTATGAATTATTGCGCCATAAGTAGATTCTGCTTATGGCGCTTTTTAATTTAATGGGATTAAAAAAGGAGGAAGCCACTATGTATACTTTGAAAACAAGCGCTAGCTTTGATAGTGCACATTTTTTAAAAGGATATGAGGGAAAGTGTTCAAATATCCATGGTCATAGATGGACTGTGGAGGTAGAGGTTTACAGTGAAGATTTACAAAAAGAAGGTCAGTGTAGAGGTATGATAATGGATTTCTCTACATTGAAGAGAGATTTGAGTGCCATGGTCGATTATCTGGATCATGCACTTATAATTGAGGAGGGAAGCCTTAAGGAGAAAACCTTAGAGGCGTTGAAGGAAGAAAATTTCAAGATAATAGATGCTGATTTTCGTCCTACAGCAGAGAATTTTGCAAAATGCTTCTATGATGCTATGGCAAAAGAGGGATATAAGCTTACTAAGGTAACGGTGTACGAGACTCCAAATAATTGTGCAACATACAGTGAACAGTAGAATGCGTAATGTGCTACGCTAGTGATTGCAAGTAACAAGGATAAAGTGGATAAAATATGGGAAGATTTAAGGTAGTAGAAAAGTTTATAAGCATTAATGGCGAGGGAAGATGTGCCGGAGAATTAGCTGCATTTATAAGATTTGCAGGGTGTAATCTGAATTGCTCATATTGTGATACAAGATGGGCAAATGAGCCAAAGGTTCCCTACGAGATACTAAGCGAGGAGGAAATCTACGCTTATATTAAGGGTAATGATGTTAATAATGTTACACTTACCGGTGGTGAGCCTTTACTTCAGGAGAATATTGGAAGATTAATTAAGATGCTATCTAAGGACAAAAGCTTAAGAATTGAGATAGAAACTAATGGTGCAGTTTCTCTAAAGGATTACATAGATATAGGGGAAAATGTAACATTTACACTTGACTATAAATTACCGGGCAGTAAAATGAATCATAAGATGATTATGGATAATTATGACCTGATTAGAGCTTGTGATACGGTGAAATTTGTTGTTTCAGATCAAGAGGACTTGGATAAGGCAAGAGAGGTAATTAAGCAGTATCAATTGACTGACAGAGTAGCAGTGTATCTAAGCTCTTCATTTGGAGTGATAAAACCGGAGGATATAGTAAATTACATGATGGAGCATAAGCTGAACAAGGTAAGGCTGCAGCTACAGATGCACAAGTATATATGGGACCCTGATAAAAAGGGTGTGTAATATGCATTGATTTATATAGAAGGAGTTTAACATGGCAATAGATAAGGATGCGATTAGAGAACATATAAGAGGGATATTGATAGCCTTAGGTGATGACCCTGATAGAGAGGGACTTAAGGATACTCCTGATAGAGTGGCGCGTATGTATGAAGAGGTTTTTGAGGGAATGAATTATAGCAATGATGAGATTGCTGCAATGTTTGATAAATCCTTCGAACAGCCGGGAGACAATACAGACAAAACATCTGATGATATGGTTTTGGTTAAGGATATCGAGGTGTTTAGCTACTGCGAGCACCATATGGCTCTTATGTATGACATGAAGGTTTCAGTGGCATATATTCCTAATGGTAAGGTAATAGGTTTAAGTAAAATAGCAAGAATTGCAGAGATGGTTGCAAAAAGACTTCAGCTGCAGGAGAGAATCGGAACAGATATAGCATATGTTATGTCTAAGGCAACTGGCTCTAGTGATGTGGCTGTTATAATTGAGGGATGTCATAGCTGTATGACTGCCAGAGGAATCAAGAGCAAGGGTGCAAAGACAGTTACAACTACCTTGAATGGAAGATTTAAAGAGGATGTAAACTTACAGAACAGACTTATGCTGATGCTGAAGTAATATGGTAATATGAAACTACAGTAATTATCGGTGACATAGGATATAGGAGATTACAAGGATGAAGAATAAAGACGAAGCAGTAGTTGTATTTAGTGGTGGACAGGATAGCACAACCTGTTTACTGTGGGCTTTGAAAAACTATAAAAAGGTGTATGCTGTTTCCTTTGATTATGGTCAAAGACATGTGCTTGAGCTTAAGTGTGCAAAGGAAATATGTGAAAAGCTTGAGGTAGAGCATGTTGTTATGGATATGAGTTTACTTAATCAGCTGGCACCTAATTCTCTTACAAGGGAGGATATTAAGGTGGATACGGATTCTCCTGAGGAAGGTCCTCCAAACTCATTTGTAGAGGGAAGAAATATGGTTTTTTTAACCTTCGTTGCAATATTTGCTAAGGTTAGGGGAATAACAGATATTATAACAGGAGTATCACAAAGTGACTTTTCAGGATATCCTGACTGTAGAGATGTATTTATAAAATCTCTTAATACAACTCTTAACTTGGCAATGGATTATGATTTTGATATAATTACTCCATTGATGTGGATAGACAAGGAAGAAACCTGGGAGATGGCGGATAAGCTAGGTGGTTTTGATATAGTAAAGGAAATGACTCTTACATGCTACAATGGTATAAAGGGCGATGGATGTGGGGAGTGTCCAGCCTGTAAGCTAAGAAAGAGAGGATTAGACGCATATTTAAGTCGTAGATAGTCCTCTAAGTAAGACTTGGGGTATGTTTATTATGAAAAAATTACTTTTTATTGTTAATCCAAAGGCAGGTAAATCTGCTATTAAAACTGACATTTTAGACATAATTGTAACATTTTCTGAGGCAGGGTATGAGGTAACCACATATCCAACTGCCGGACCAGAGGATGCAGAGCAAAAGGTTATAGCTGATGGCGCAAACTATGATATGATAGTATGTGCAGGCGGTGATGGAACCTTAGAAAATACTGTATGTGGATACATGCAGATGGGAGAGAGAAAGGTACCTATAGGCTATATTCCTGTAGGAACAACCAATGATTTTGCCAGAAGTGTTGGACTTTCCAGAAAGCCATTTGAGGCAGCAAAGCAGATTGTAAATGGTGAGCGTAGAACATTAGATATTGGTAGGCTTGATGATAAATATTTTGTGTATATTGCAGCATTTGGATTATTTACAGATGTATCCTATTCAACCAACCAAAATCTAAAAAAGTATATGGGACACGCTGCTTATGTAGTTGAGGCGGTTAAAAATATAACTGATTTTCATCCATATAATATCAAGGCACAGTTAGATGGAGCCCTTGTAACAGGAGAATTTATATATGTGATGATAACCAATTCATTTTCTGTTGCCGGCTTTAAGATTAGGGGTGCAAAGCATGTTGTGCTAGATGATGGAAAGTTTGACTGTCTGTTGGTAAGGATGCCACATACCGTGGATGAGCTTAGACAGGTGCTTACAGCCTTTTTGACTAATGACATAGATGATACAAATCCTATGTTTTATTCCTGTAAGGCTAGCAAGATTGTTATTGAGTGTGATGAAGAAATTCCATGGACAATAGACGGAGAATTTGGTGGTAATAAAAGAGTGGCCGTTGTGGAAAATGTTAAGCAGGCATTTGATATATACCTTAATCCTGGTTATGGAGATGATGTGGCTGAGATTGCTGCAGACCTTGTAGATGAGGATATATTTGATCAGGAGGATATACTTGATTTGGAGGAAAGTACATTAGAACAAGAAGAGATGCTTGATTTAGAGGAAAGTACAGTGGACCAAGCTGATATGCTTGATTAGATTGAACCATGTTGGATAGGGAAGATAAGATTGTATTAGATTGAGGTCATCTGATTATCTGAAGCTTCTTGATATGGGCAAAAGAAGTGAATAATAGAATAATAATTTGCAGAAGAGCCCAGATAGTTATATCTGGGCTTTTACTTTACTTTTTCCAAGATTTAGACTATAATCTACTTAATAATGTTTTGATATAGGAGATTCGGGTAAATGGGTAAATATTTTGGAACAGATGGCTTTAGAGGTGAGGCAAATGTGGACCTCACTGTTGAGCATGCTTACAAGGTAGGAAGATACTTAGGCTACTATTTTGGTAAGGAAAAAAAGGATGGAGAAAGAGCAAGGGTAGTAATTGGTAAGGACACAAGACGTTCTAGTTATATGTTTGAGTATTCTCTTGTTGCAGGTCTTACTGCCAGTGGAGCAGATGTGTATCTTATGCATGTTACACCTACTCCAAGTGTCTCATATATAGTTAGAGCAGACGAATTCGATTGTGGAATTATGATTTCTGCTAGTCATAATCCGTTTTATGATAATGGAATTAAGATAATTAATCACCACGGAGCTAAGATGGATGCTTCTGTTGAGGAAGAAATTGAAAAATACATCGATGGTGAGATTCCTGAGATACCTATGGCAACAAGAGAAAACATAGGTAGAACAACAGACTATTCTATGGGTCGTAATAGATATATCGGTTATCTTATGACAGTTCCAACTAGAGCCTTTAAGAACTTAAAGGTTGGTCTTGATTGTGCTAATGGTGCATCATCTACTGTTGCTAAGGCTGTTTTTGATGCCTTGGGAGCTAAGACCTTTGTTATCAACAACGAGCCTGATGGAACCAACATTAATACTAACTGTGGTTCGACTCATATAGAACATCTTCAAAAGTTTGTGGTTGATAATGGTCTCGATGCAGGCTTTGCTTATGATGGTGATGCAGACAGATGTCTTGCAGTAGATGAAAAGGGTAATCTTGTAGATGGAGACGCAATACTCTATATCTGTGGAAAGTATTTGAGAGATAAGGGAAGACTTAATAATAATACAGTTGTAACTACTGTTATGTCTAATCTTGGTTTATATAAGGCCTTTGACGCAGAGGGAATCTCATATGAGAAGACAGCAGTTGGTGATAAGTATGTGTATGAGAATATGATGGAGAATGGCCATATTTTAGGTGGAGAACAGAGTGGTCATATTATATTCTCTAAGAATGCAAGAACCGGAGATGGTGTTTTAACCTCACTTAAGCTTATGGAGGTTATGATTGAGAATAAGGCAAGCTTATCAGAGCTTACTAGAGAGCTTAAGATTTATCCACAGCTTTTAGTTAATGTAAGAGTAAGCAGCAAGGATGTGGTAATGAATGATGCAGACGTTCTTGCGGCAACTAAGAAGGTAGAGGATAAGCTTGGAGATAATGGTCGTATATTACTTAGACAAAGTGGAACAGAGCCACTTATCAGAGTAATGGTTGAAGCTGAGTCAGATGATATATGTAAAGAATGTGTAGATTCAGTAGTAGATGTAATTAAAGCAAAGGGTTATGAGTGCCCATAAGAGTATATAATGAAGTTAAAATTAAGAAAGCTTGAAAATTCAATAGTATTTTTGCTTAAGCTTTTGCTGTATGCACTTTTGTTTTGGTCCTTTTATGGAATGTATGCCATAAAAAACTGGCAGCTGCTTAATATTTCCAGAACCTCAGGTGTCGTAATTGCAACATACTTTACTATGTCATATATGTTTTCTAATATTTATGGCAGGTATGATATTGGTAAGAGGAAGAGCAAGCCAATTATGCATTCATTGATTCTTACTATGATATTTACAGATGTTTTATCCATGTTAATGCTTTCTGTGATGAATACTAATGAACGTAAAAATCATACCTTTGAGCTAGAGCAACCGGCACTTTTGCTTTTGGTTTTTGTTGTTCAGTTTTTGATTATTTTTATATTTGCATACGGCGGAAATAAACTGTATTTTACCCTATTTGATCCAGAGGATTGTATTATAATTACCTCATCTCAGAGAAGCTTGAATGAGGTGATTAAGGGAATTAGAAAATATAAGCTACAGTATAAGGTTACCAAGGTTGCTGATTATAGAGATATTAATTTAAAGGAATATATAAATCAGCGAGATACAGTTTTTATCTATGATGTGCCTATTAAGGAGAGAACAGCCATAGTAGAGTACTGCTATCAGAATATGAAGAATGTTTTCTTCAATCCTGATATGCATGATGTTATAGAAACAAACTCTAAGCACATTATTCTTGATGATGTGTCCATGCTTGGTAATATTTCTAAGGGACTTACATTAGAGCAAAAGATTGTTAAAAGAATATCTGATATAGTAATATCAGTTCTTGCGCTTATTGTAACATCACCTATTCTTCTTGTAGCTACTATTGCTATAAAGATAGAGGACGGTGGTAGTATAATATTTAAGCAGAATCGTGCTACCAGAGGAGGAAAGATATTCTCCGTATATAAGCTTAGAACTATGAAGGAGGACGTGGAGAACTACTCTGTAGTAGAGAATGACGACCGAGTTACTAAGGTTGGCAGTTTCTTGAGAAAGTACAGAATTGATGAGATTCCACAGTTTGTAAATGTTCTAAAGGGCGATATGAGTGTGGTAGGTCCAAGACCTGAGATGCTTGCAAATATATTCAATTACACATCAGTATTGCCAGAGTTTGAGTACAGACTTAGAGTTAAAGCAGGTATTACAGGTTATGCACAGATAGCAGGTAAGTATAATACATCTCCAAAGGATAAGCTTATATTAGACTTGATGTATATTGAGGAATACAGCTTGTGGCTTAATATTAAGCTATTGTTCCAAACAGCATTAGTAATTCTTAAAAAGGATAGTACCGAAGGCTTTAAGAAGGAAGAAGAGCTTGTATTTGAGGAATATGTACCTGCTACTGAGGATAATAATGAGCAGTAGTGTGTATGGTTAATTATTCCAGTATATAGTGTTTCAAACAAAATGGAATTGTATATATAATTATTTGAAATTATAAAGTAACAAAATTTGGAGGATTTTTATGAAGAAGATATTGGTTACAGGCTGTAATGGACAGCTTGGAAGAGCCATAAATAAGGCTTATGAGGGTGAAAATGTAGAGTTAATTAATACAGATGTTGCAGAGCTTGATATAACAGATGTAAGTAAGGTTGTTGCGTTTGTTATGGAGCATAAGCCAGAGGTTATTATTAACTGTGCGGCTCATACAAATGTTAATGCCTGTGAGTCTCAGTGGGATTTGGCGTATAAGATTAATGCCATAGGACCTAGAAATCTTAGTATTGCAGCAACAAAGGTCGGGGCTAAGATGATACATGTTTCAACTGATTATGTGTTTGATGGCACTAATACAGAGCCATATAATGAATTTTCACCGGTTGCTCCACTTGGCGCTTATGGTAAGACTAAGCTTGAGGGTGAGGAATTTGTTAAGCAGTTTGCAGATAAGTTCTTCATAATAAGAACAGCATGGCTTTACGGTGAGGGCAAAAACTTTGTTCAGACTATGCTTACTCTTGGTAGAGAAAAGGGAGAGGTAAGCGTGGTTTGTGATCAGATAGGTTCACCTACAAGTGCTAAGGCCCTTGCTGAGATGATTAAAGCTTTAGAACCAACTGAAAATTATGGTTTATTCCATGGTACCTGCGAGGGATATTGCTCATGGGCTGATTTTACAGAGAAGATATTCGAGTATGCAGGAGTTGCTGCTAAGGTAAATCATATTACTACTGATCAGTACCCTACACCAGCTAAAAGACCGGCATATTCAGTGCTTGATAACTACATGCTAAAGCTTACTACTGATTTTACATTCCCTCAGTGGGAGGATGCTCTTAAGGAGTATTTGGTATAATAATATAAGGATATAATGACGAGGAAGCTAATTCCTGACTAGCACCTAGACGGTGAAATGGGAATATAGTTTATAAGCCTCGTCTTTATATTTTATGTATTAATTCTTTATATTTTATGTAACTAAAATGGAGGAAAAACATGAGTATTTGGGACATTCTTGGATGTGAGGAAACCAAGGATAAGATGGTTTTGAAAACTGCATATAGAGCTAAGCTTAAATTAGTTAATCCAGAGGATGATCCTGAAGGCTTTATGAGACTTAGACAGGCTTATGAGGAGGCATTAAATTATTCTGATTCACAGAATCAGGATGTGGATGATAGTGAAGACAGTCCCTTATTAACTAAAATTAAGGAGCTGTATAATAATTATTCCAGAAGAATTGACGTATCCGAATGGGAAATGCTCTTAGACAGAGATGAGTTTGTGGCATTAGATACTGCTGAGGATTCATTTGACACACTATTCCGCTTTTTAATGGAGAAATTCTTTCTGCCAAAGGATGTTTGGAGGTTATTTGTTGAGCATTTTGAGATAGAGGAACGAGTAGCAGAGCTAGCTGAGCGTTACCCGGAAAACTTTATAGAGTACGTTATTAATAATTCAATATATGATGATATACTTGATTACAGATTGCTAGAATGTAAGGATGAATATGCAGATAAATTTTTGGAGAGATATTTTGAGTTAGATGTTCTGATAAGGAAGCATGATTATAAGGCACAAGGTGAGCTTATTGATTTAATCTCCGAGATGGATGTATATCATCCGTATTTTGAAATGCTTAAGATAAAATCTAGAATTCAGAGCTTTGAGAGTGATGAAGAAGAGCAGATAGATGATGAAGAGCTAGAGAGAAGAAAGCATGTTTATGAAGAACTGTATCAGGATGCTATTTTGCTGACAACGGATTTCCCTGAGGATATTAATTTCATGGCATTGTGTGGGGATTTAAAGCTTTTGATGGGTGATTACGACGAGGCTGCCCAATACTATGAAAATGCACTTGCTATAAGCCCTGATAACTATAGCATAAAGGGAAAGCTGGCAGAACAAAAAATGTGCATAGGTGAGTATGCAAAGTCTAGAGATTTGTTTATGGAGCTGCTTAGAATTAACCACTACGATAACAACGCAAGAGGTGGAATGATTCGTGCAAATACAGGTCTTATTAAGGAGCTTGAAGAAAAACGTAAAGAAAATCCTGAGGATAAAAAGTTCCCTATGGAGCTTGGTTGGTCTTATTACCAGATATATAAGTTTGATAGATCTATAGATATTTTAAATCAGTTTGAACCAGATGATTCTCAGATATTCGAATACTATAATTTAAAGGGAAGAGTGTATCTGTGTCTTCAAGAGCTTCATAATGCACTTAATTGCTTTCACCGCTGGAAGCAGGCTATAGAAGCTATACCAAAGGATGATGATAGTAAGGATGCTCTAGACAAGAAAAAGAGATACGGATATGTACATTTTCTAATAGGAGACTGTCATCTAAAGCTTAAGGGGTATAATGTTGCAAGAGAGTATATAGAAAAGGCTCTTTCTATGGAACATGATGAGATAGTTTTATCCTATGAAGCTATGTGTGAGCTTGAATATGAGACAGAAAACTACGAGGCATGTATCAAAATTTGTGAGGAGCTTTTAAAGAGAGAAAAGAGAAGCTTTATAGCATATAACTATATGAGTAAGGCAAGCTTTAAGCTTGACTTTATAAAAGAGACTATAGATGCGTCTAATAAGGCTATGGAAATATATCCATACATTGCTGAACCATATGAGACACAGGTTGATGTTTATCTAAGATTTGATCAGATAGATGGTGCAAAATCTGTTGTGGAAAGATATAAGGCAATGGAGCTTGACAGTCAGAGAATTCTTTATTGCGAGGCAAGAATATATGCCACTGAAGGTAAGTTTGACAGGGCTATAGAATTGTTAGATAGCATATTAAGTGAAGAAGGTAAGGGTGGCTCGGATTTAGAGGATATAACCAGAGTATATAACATGAAAGCTAACTGCTTAGAGCTAGTCAAAAAACCTGAGGAAGCATTGGATATGTTTAGAAAGGTTATCCAGCTTGAACCAAATCATAAGACAGCCTATGAGCGAATGGGTATTATCTTGAAAAATATGGGGAAGCTTTCAGATGCATTAGATATGTTTGGTAAGCAAATTGATGTTGCTCCAAATGTTAATTCATATATTAACAGGGGAGTTCTTAACAGATTTTTCCAAAAGTACAAAAGTGCCATGGAGGACTTTAATGAGGCGCTAAAGTTTGAGCCAAATAATGCATTTTGCCATAGCAGAATTGGTCTTATATATGAGTATCACAGTGAGTTTGAAAAAGCATTGGATAGCTTTGAAAAAGCTCTTGAATATACAGATGAGGGTGAAGCTAAATCTCAGATATATATTTACAAGGCAAGGGTGCTTCAGTGTTTAAAACGTTTTGATGATAGTATGGCAGTGTATACCCGTTATATTGATGAGTTTGGATTAAATCCGGATGTGGCATATGATATATCAGAGCTTGCTGTTAGAATGAAAGATATCAGCTATGCCACTAGGGTTTTACAAGATTGTATTAATCAATTTGAGTACGATGAAAATGTAAAGAATTGCGCAATACAGTTGATTTCCATATACGGAGATGAGGGTTATATTAGTCGTGCTGATGAAGCTCTACAATTTGTGACAAATCGATTTGGTAGCCATGCTGAATTCTTCGCTGCAATGGGAGCAGTTTTAAGAAATAAGGGGCTTTATGATCAGGCTGTAAGACATTACGAGACTGCGGTAAAGCTTGACATAGATGGCAAACAAAATTATTATAGTGAATTAGTAGAGGTACTAAAAAAGAAGAATCCGTTTAGGCAGGACTTAAAAAAATATGTTCAAAAGGCACTGATTAATCCTGCTGAGATGACTAACCCTCATGCCTATATTAAGATGGCTCGTCTAAACAGGACCATGAAAAAATATAAGGAAGCAATGTCCATTATCGATAAGGGACTTAAAATCAAGAGATGTAATGGTTGCTTCTATGGAAAATGTCATGATGCCTTATACGAAAAGGGATTATTATATGAGGCAATGAAGGATTATGATAATGCAAGACTTTGCTACAAACAGGCTTTAGCTATATGTGGGCATAATGGCTTGTATGAGGAAGCGTTAAAAAGGCTTGAGAGTAAAAAATAAAAAAGAAGAAAAATAGAAAGAAATAATAGGAAGAAATAATAGGAAGAAATATAGTATGATAGTAGGAATTGATTTAGGAACAACTAACAGTTTAATAGGCTATTTTGATGGGGAACACGCTAAAATTATTCCTAATAAGCTAGGTGACAATCTTACACCGTCAGTAGTAAGCATTGACGCCGATGGAACCGTATATGTGGGTAAAACAGCAAAGGAAAGAAAGCAAACTCATCCTAATGAGACAGCAGATGTATTTAAGCGAAGCATGGGATCTGCAAAGGAATACGAGCTAGGAGAGAGAAAATTCCTCCCAGAGGAGCTGTCTAGCCTTATATTGAAGTCTCTTAAGGAGGATGCAGAGGCTTATCTAGGACAGGAGATTGAAGAGGCAGTTATAAGTGTACCTGCATATTTTAACGATGCTCAGAGAAAAGCAACTAAGAAAGCTGGAGAGCTTGCCGGATTTGTGGTAGAGCGTATAGTAAGTGAGCCTACGGCAGCAGCCATAGCCTATGGACTTGATAAGAAAAATGCAGACACAAAGTTCTTAGTGTTTGATTTAGGTGGAGGTACATTTGATGTATCAATCCTTGAACTCTATGATAATATTATGGAGGTTAGAGCTGTTGCAGGAGATAATTTCCTAGGTGGAGAAGACTTTACAGAGATTATCGAGCAGATGTTTGCAAAGGATAATGAAGTTGATTTAGATGAGCTTGATGTTAAGACAAGAGTTCATGTAAGAAAACAGGCTGAAATATGCAAATTAGGCTTTGAGGAAGGAAAAACCTCAGTTTTAAAATGTAAGATAGATGACAAGAACTACGAATATGAGGTATCTCTGTCTGATTATGAGAAGGCCTGTCAGCTACTCCTTGCAAAGATTAAAAGACCTATTGAGCGAAGCTTAAAGGATGCAAATATTAAGCTGGCAGATATAGATGAGGTAATAATGGTAGGAGGAGCTACAAAGCTTCCTATCGTAAGGCGATTCGTAAGTAGGTTATTCGGTCGTCTTCCAAATACAGATATTAATCCTGATGAGGTTGTAGCTGTAGGTGCAGCAACTCAGGCTGCCATGAAGGAGAGAAATGAGGCAGTAAGAGAGGTAATTCTTACAGATGTATGTCCATTTACCCTTGGAACAGAGATTGTAGTAACAAGAAGTGGTGGCTATAAAGAAAATGGTCACTATCTCCCTATTATTGAAAGAAATACAGTTATACCTACCAGCAAAACTGAAAGATTATATACAGCAGGTGATAACCAAAGTGAAATCAGGGTTAAGATTCTTCAGGGTGAAAGCAGATATGCCAGAAATAATGTATATCTTGGTGATATAGAGGTAGCAGTTCCTGTTGGTCCTGCCGGTAAAGAGGCGATAGATGTAACATATACCTATGATGTTAATTCTATCTTAGAGGTTATAGTTAAGGTTATATCTACCAAAGTTACCAAAAAGGTCATCATCAAAAACGAAGACAATGATATGACTGATGCTGAAATCGAAGAGAGAATGAAGGCCTTAGAGTCTCTTAAGATTCATCCTAGAGATCAGGAGGAGAACAAGCTCCTTATGTTTAGAGGCGACAGAATGTATGAGGAAGCTACAGGAAACAAGAGAAGACTTATTCAGCATAGAATGACTGAATTTGAAGCTGTATTGGACAAGCAGAATAAGGTTGATATTACCAAAGCCAGAGAAGAACTTAAAGAGTTTTTAGATGCTATGGAAGAAGATATGTAAATATGTTATAATTACTTATATTAATGTGAATTATACGAATTCAAGGAGGTAGCGCTTATGATATATGAAAATCGAACATTTAATTTATTTGATAAGACAACTACGCCCATACCTAATATGATGAGAACTGATATTCAGGAAAAGGATGGCAATTATCTCCTAGAGATTGAAATTCCGGGCTTCTCCAGAGAAGATGTTACTGCAGAGCTGGTAGATGGAACACTGACAATTATAGCTAGCAAGCCGGAAACCCTTGAAAAGGATGATACAAAGATTCACTACATCCTTAAGGAGCGTCTTGCCACTAGCTGCAAGAGAAGCTTTTTCGTAGGCAACAAAATCAAGCAGGAGGATATAACTGCAGCCTACAAGGACGGTGTCCTCAGTATCATTATAACCAACCCACAAAAATCTGTGGACCGAGAAGAAATCAAACTGATTCCTATACAGTAGAAGGTTGAAAAGCAGACAAACCCTAGCATTATGCTAGGGTTATTTTATTTTACGGTTTATGGCTAGAGGGATATTCTACTACACGCTTCGTCGAGATTTTTTTCTAGATGTCCGAGTGAAATATTCATAGTTTCCGCCACCGCCTCAGAGTCGCCATCCATGGCTCCGCTTCGGCTTGGTTTGACGTCCTGTCAAACCATGGCTAAGATATGGAGTCGGACATAAGAAAAAATATCTCTCCTTCGCTATCGTAGTTGGAATACCCCTCTAACCACAAACCTTACATTTAGACTAGTCAGCATAATGCTAGGGTGTCAGCTTTTCAATGCCTACGGCATAATAGCTTTATCGCCGAAGGCGATAGCAAAAGTTTTCCCTGTCATATGTTGTATGTGCACCCATTGAATACATAAAGGTTTAGGTTGATAAGGAATATTCAAAAAATCATCACGACGAAGCGTGTTTCAAGCACCCTTATTACCTGAACCGGAATATTAAAAAACCTGCACATACAACGTATGTACAGGTTTGAAAACTTTTGCTTGACCTTAAGTTACAAAGTCTTTGCGTATTCATCAAAGAGACGGTGGTACATAGATGGAAGTCCTACGAATTCACATCCGTATCTGTAGCCGGAGCCGCCGATTGATCTAATGTAAAGAATCTTAACAACTGAGAGAATAATTTCGTCAGTGTTCTCGAATTCTATTGTTGCATTAAAATAGTAATCTATAGGTAATTTGCTTTCCGACATAAAGCCGATACCAGCCTTTGAAATATCAAATACCTCGATTTCACTCTCTAAGTTTTCGATTTTGATTCCGTCCTGCTTAAAAAGGTTTGATACCTCAAGCTTAAGCTTTATAGGAAGTCGCTCATATTTTCTCTTTTCTTCCATGATACCCTCCGTATAATTTATTGTCCGCATAAATATAATTAATTATAACAAATTATTTGTCGAAAAGCTATATTTATTTTGTTCTAAGAGATACCTCACCTGAGTTTACATAATGTATAATTCCAAAGGAATCCTGACATTTTAGGTTGCCTGTAATATCAATGCCAAGGCAAATATATGGGTCTAGATTTGATAAATCTATGTCAGAAGGATTAGCGATATTGAGTGTAACATTTTGCGGAATTATGTAAACTTCTTTGTTAAGCCCTGCAAGAGAGCTGTTGTATTCTGCTTGCATAAAGGATAAATCTTTATGTGAAACAAAGGATTCATATAAAGAATTTAACTTACATAATATAATATTTAATAGCTCCGCTTTGTCATAGATTAATCCGGTTTCTAAGAATAATGAGGAAGCAGTATTAGCTATATTGGAATTAAAGGTTGGAGTGTTAACATTTATTCCAATTCCAAGTACTACATAATCTGGTCCTGCCTCTGTTAAAATGCCTAGTATTTTTTTGCCATTAAGGTATATGTCATTAGGCCACTTAATAGTGGTTTTGACCTTGCAATATTCATCTATGGCTTCGGAAAGGGCAAGGGCTGCAACTAGAGTAATACCTGATAGATGTGAAGGTTCTACGTTAGGTCTAAGAAGAAGGCTAAAGTATAATCCGTCATCTGATGTTGAATAAAAGCTTCTACCTAAGCGACCTTTTCCAGCAGTTTGTGACTTTGCTACAACTAAGCTTCCATGGACGCTGTTTCTACGAGCTAACTCTTTTGCTTTGTCGTTGGTTGAACCTATGGTATCGTAGAATAATATATTGTTTATAATAGGTATCTTAAATAGTGAACTGCTAAGCCTCATTGTCGTCGTGCTTGATACGAGCATTTACAAATTCATAAACCTTCTCGCATAGCTCTCCCTTCATTGTAAATGGAATAGAATAGATGTCCTTTGTAGTTTTTACATTAAGGACATAAAACATCATATTCTCATCAGCTATTACCATAGTGACAAATTCGATGTCATCAAAGGAATATTGGGTTTCGCCATAGTGATGAGTTACCTTTAAACCATCGTCGTTAAATAAGTAGGTTATGTCAAATGCCTGCTTTCTTAGAGATGAGCTAATTAGATATATACCGTATGCGCCTAAGAAAAGGGCAAATAATATGGTTAGAATCTTGTGTTTTCCGTAGCCTGATGCAACTAAGAAAAACTGTGCAAATACAACTAAGAAGAATATACTTCCCATTATTCTGTAGGTAATTCTGTTTGTTTTTCTTTTTGGAACAGTGTATGTAAAGCTCATAATATAACTCCTTTGTTACGTAAGATAGTCATATTTTATTATAAATATCATGATTAATCAATTGCTTTTGCTGATGACTAGAATAATTATTTTGCTTATTTTTTCAAAAGACATATTTCAAAATGAATTGCTTTATGATACAATTAAGAACGATTTTTGTAAGTATTATAGGAGGCAAAGGCTAAGATGGAAAAAATTAAGATGATTACTCCACTTGTTGAGATGGATGGAGATGAGATGACAAGAATTCTCTGGAAGATTATTAAGGATGAGCTTATTTATCCATTCATAGATCTTAAGTCAGAGTATTATGATCTGGGCTTAGAGTATAGAAATGAAACTGATGATAAGGTAACCTTTGATTCAGCATATGCTACTCAGAAGTATGGTGTAGCTGTTAAGTGTGCAACTATTACACCTAATGCTGCTCGTATGACAGAGTACAACCTTAAGGAGATGTGGAAGAGTCCTAACGGTACTATTCGTGCAATTCTTGATGGTACAGTATTTAGAGCACCTATTGTTGTGAAGGGGATTGAGCCATGTGTTAAGAACTGGAAGAAGCCTATTACAATTGCAAGACATGCATACGGTGATGTTTATAAAGCAAGTGAGATGAAGATTCCTGCAGCTGGTAAGGCAGAGCTTGTTTACACAGCAGAAGACGGAACAGAAATTAGAGAGCTTATACATAACTTTGATAAGCCTGGTATTATTCAGGGTATGCATAATGTTAATGGTTCTATTGAGAGCTTTGCAAGAAGCTGCTTTAAATACGCTCTTGATACTAAGCAGACACTTTGGTTTGCAACTAAGGATACTATTTCTAAGAAGTATGACCATACATTTAAGGATATCTTCCAGGAGATTTTCGATGCAGAGTACAAGGAGAAGTTTGATGCAGCTGGTATCGAGTACTTCTACACACTTATAGATGATGCTGTAGCAAGAGTTATGAAGTCAGAGGGTGGATACATCTGGGCTTGTAAGAACTATGATGGAGATGTTATGAGTGATATGGTTTCATCAGCATTTGGTTCACTTGCTATGATGACTTCAGTGCTTGTATCACCGGATGGAAAGTACGAGTATGAGGCGGCTCACGGAACAGTTCAGAGACATTACTACAAGCACCTTGCCGGTGAAGAGACATCAACTAACTCAGTTGCAACTATCTTTGCCTGGACAGGAGCTTTAAGAAAGCGTGGAGAGCTTGATAACCTTCCAGAGCTTATGGGATTTGCAGATAAGCTTGAGGCTGCAACAATTAAGACTATTGAGGAAGGAAAGATGACTAAGGATTTAGCTCTTATTACATCCTTAGAGAATGTAACTGTACTTAATAGTGAGGATTTTATCAAGGCAATTAGAACAACATTAGAGTCTAGTTTATAATAATGGCAAAGTGAAAAGGATGTGCCTTGGCACATCCTTTTGTTGTACATTTTAATCTCTCTTGCTTATAGGCACATACTCTCTATTAGGAGCTATGGACATATAGGCAGGTCTTAT
>JAGALE010000398.1 GCA_017625335.1 Lachnospiraceae bacterium | reverse complement strand
TTAATTGTAAAAATATGCAATAATCACCTTATTTTATGCTTGAAGAACATACACTTTGATGATATAATTATGGGGATTGCATTAAGACCCAACCGAGACTACTGAAAATGGTATTTTTAATGCTTATGATATAGCTAAAAGTAGTATTTTCAGTTGTTTCGGCGTCTTAATGAAAAATAAATTTTTAAGGAGATTTTGTATTATGTACAAGAAGTTTGAGATGGAGCTTGCAGGCAGAACTCTTAGAGTAGATGTAGGAAGAGTTGCTAAGCAGGCTAACGGTGCAGCATTAATGCACTATGGAGACACAGTTGTATTATCAACAGCTACAGCTTCTGAGAAGCCAAGAGAGGGTATTGATTTTTTCCCGCTTTCAGTTGAGTATGAGGAGAAGCTTTACGCAGTAGGTAAGATTCCAGGAGGATTTAACAAGAGAGAGGGTAAGGCTAGTGAGAATGCTATTCTTACTTCAAGAGTAATTGACCGTCCTATGAGACCACTTTTCCCTAAGGACTATAGAAATGATGTTACTCTTAATAATATGGTAATGGCAGTTGATCCTGAGTGTTCACCTGAGCTTACTGCAATGCTTGGTTCAGCAATTGCTACTGCAATTTCTGATATTCCATTCGATGGACCATGTGCAACTACTCAGGTAGGTATGATTAATGGCGAGTTTGTGTTTAATCCAAATGCAGCTCAGAATCTTGTATCTGACCTTAAGCTTACAGTTGCTTCAACTAGAGATAAGGTTATTATGATTGAGGCTGGTGCTAATGAGGTTCCAGAGGCTAAGATGATTGAGGCAATATATGCTGCTCATGAGTTAAACCAGAAGGTTATAGCATTTATCGATGAGATAGTTGCAGAGTGTGGTAAGGCTAAGCATGAGTATACAAGCTGTGCTATTCCAGATGAGCTTTTTGCTGCAATTAAGGAAATTGTTACTCCAGAGCAGATGGAGGTTGCAGTATTCACTGATGAGAAGCAGGTTAGAGAAGAGAATATTAGACAGATTAAGGACAAGCTTGAGGAAGCCTTTGCTGATAAGGAAGATTGGTTAGCTGTTCTTGATGAGGCTGTATACCAGTATCAGAAGAAGACAGTTCGTAAGATGATTCTTAAGGATGGTAAGAGACCTGATGGCAGACAGATGACTCAGATTAGACCTCTTGCTGCTGAGACTGATATAATACCTAGAGTTCATGGTTCAGCTATGTTTACTAGAGGACAAACTCAGATTTGTAATGTTGTTACATTAGCTCCACTTTCAGAAGCACAGAAGTTAGACGGCCTTGATGAGCTTGTAACTAACAAGAGATATATGCATCACTACAACTTCCCTTCATACTCAGTTGGTGAAACAAAGCCATCTAGAGGACCGGGAAGAAGAGAGATTGGACATGGTGCCCTTGCTGAAAGAGCCCTTATCCCTGTTCTTCCTTCAGAAGAGGAGTTCCCATATGCTATTCGTTCCGTATCTGAGACATTTGAGTCAAATGGATCAACATCTATGGCTTCAACATGTTCATCATGTATGGCACTTATGGCAGCTGGTGTACCTATTAAGAAGATGGTTGCAGGTATTTCATGTGGTCTTGTAACTGGTGATACTGATGATGATTATGTTCTTCTTACAGATATCCAGGGACTAGAGGACTTCTTTGGAGATATGGACTTTAAGGTAACTGGTACTACTGAGGGTATTACAGCTATTCAGATGGATATTAAGATTCATGGTCTTACAAGACCTATCGTAGAGGGTGCTATTGCAAGATGTCGTGAGGCTAGAATGTTTATTATGGATACTTGTATGAAGCCAGCAATCGCTGAGCCAAGACCAAATGTTGGTGAGTTTGCACCAAAGATTATCCAGACTGTGGTTGATCCTGAGAAGATTGGTGAGATTATTGGTCAGAGAGGTAAGACTATTAACTCAATTATTGAGGAGACAGGTGTTAAGATTGATATTGATGATGAGGGAAGAGTTTCTATCTGTGGTGTTGAGCAGGCAGGTATGGACAAGGCTCTTAAGATTATTCGTTCAATTGTTGATCCACTTGAGGTTGGCAAGACTTACGAGGGTAAGGTTGTTAGAATAATGAACTTTGGTGCATTTGTTGAGTTATCACCTAATAAGGATGGTCTCATCCATATTTCTAAGCTTGCACCTAATCGTGTAGAGAAGGTTGAAGATGTAGTAAATATTGGTGATGAGGTAAGAGTTAAGGTCCTTGAGATAGACAGAATGGGCAAAGTAAGTCTTAGCTTAAAGGATGCTGAATAGTTATTATACACTTTATATTAAAGTTTATGAATGAACATGTATCCCCGCATAAAGCGGGGGATACACTAAAATAGGAGGGCAACACATGCGATTTGGTTATTTTGATGAGGCAAATAAAGAATATGTTATAGATAGACCAGACACACCAGCCCCTTGGGCAAATTACCTTGGATCACCTGAGTACGGAGCAATTATATCTAATAATGCTGGTGGTTATAGCTTCGTGAAATCTGGTGCCAATGGAAG
>JAGALE010000397.1 GCA_017625335.1 Lachnospiraceae bacterium | reverse complement strand
GTTCACTATAGATAATAAAAAGAAAGGAGAGTAAATATGGATATAAAGGTTAATCAGCTTCAACAGCTTACCCAGATGGAAGCTCCTAAGAACACACAGACTAATGGAGAAGATTTCAAGTTTACTCTCATTAGTAACATCAAAGAGGATCAGCTTCAGGAAAAGCTTACCTCCCTGATGAAGGAGATTGAGGAGCAGGGTGCTAGAATTGCCAAGCATATGGACATTAAGGATATGAAGAAGTACCGTGCAACCATCAAGGAATTTATGAATGAGGTTGTATCCCGTTCCCATGAATTTTCCAGAGAGAATTTCTTGGACAGAAGGGGTAGACATAGAGTTTATGGTATAGTAAGACAGGTTGATAAGAACCTGGACGAGCTTGCCAGTGAGCTTATTAAAGAAGAGAAGGATAATCTTGCTATTCTTGGCAAGATTGATGACATAAGAGGACTATTGCTAGATATTTCAACCTAGGGGGTGTGGCTTATGGATTTTAAATCAATAGTTGGACACGAGGATATAATTAAACATTTTAAGAGAAGCATAGAGATTGGTAAGGTGGGTCACGCTTACATTATAAATGGCGAGGTTGACAGCGGTAAGAAGATGCTTGCCGGTGCATTTGCCAAGACCTTAAATTGTGAAGAGGGTGGAACAGAACCTTGTGATTCTTGTAAATCCTGTATTCAGTTTGAAGCGGGAAGTCATCCTGACATAATAATGTGTACCCATGAGAATCCTAACCTTTTCTCTGTTAAGGAGGTAAGAGAGCAGATTGTCGGTACAATCACCACTAAGCCATATAGATATAAATATAAGGTGTATATCGTGCCTGATGCTCATCTTATGAATTTAGAGGCGCAAAATGCACTGCTTAAGAGTATCGAGGAACCACCGGAGTATGCAGTTATTATCCTGCTTTCAGCTAATATAGACAAGCTACTACCAACAGTGCTTTCTAGATGTATGGTGCTTAATACTAAGCCTATTAGAGAGAGAGATATGCTGCAGTACTTAGTTAAGGATATGGGTCTTTCAGAGGACAGAGCTTACTTCTGTCTTGATTTTGCTCAGGGTAACCTGGGTAAGGCAATAAGACTTGCGAATAACGACGAGTATGTTCAGGTTATTGATTCTGTGGTAAGTGTTATGAAGAAGATTCATACCATGGATGTGGAGGATTTGGCTTGGGCTATGAGTAGCATCGAGAAATTTAAGCTGTCCATAGATAATTACATGGATCTTATGATGATGTGGTATAGAGATGCTTTGATGCTTAAGGTTACAGGTCAGCCGGACAAGCTGATGTTCAAGTCTGAGTACACAACTATGAGAAAACAGGCTGGTCTTATGTCCTACGAGGATATAGAGAATAAGATAAATGCTATTGCAACAGCTAAGAAGAGATTAGATGTAAATGCTAATTTCGACGTAACTATGGAGCTTTTGCTTCTGACTTTAAAGGAAAACTAGGAGATTTGTAATGAAGGAAGTTATAGGAGTCCGTTTTAGAGATAACGGTAAGATATATTTTTTTGATCCCCTTAGATTTAATGTAGAGGTAGGGGAGTATGTAATTGTGGAGACTGCCAGAGGTGTGGAATATGGTAAGGTGGTGTTGGGAAGAAGAGAAATCGACGAGAAGAAGATGAATTCTGCCATTAAGCCTATTATCCGCATTGCAGAGGACAAGGATCACAAGAAGTACGAGGATAACAAGGAAAAAAACAAAAAGGCATATAACATTTGCTTAGAGAAGATTGCAAAGCATAAGCTTGATATGAAGCTTATAGATGCAGAGTATACATTTGATAATAGCAAGGTATTATTCTACTTTACAGCAGACGGTAGAATAGATTTCCGTGAGTTGGTTAAGGATTTGGCAGCAGTGTTTAAGACTAGAATTGAGCTTAGACAGATTGGTGTTAGAGATGAGACTAAGATAGTTGGTGGAATAGGTATTTGCGGCAGGGAGCTTTGCTGTAATAAGCATCTGTCAGAGTTTGTTCCTGTTTCTATTAAGATGGCAAAGGAGCAGAATCTTTCACTTAACCCTACTAAGATATCAGGAGTTTGTGGTAGACTTATGTGCTGCCTTAACCACGAGCAGGATACCTATGAGTACTTAAATGACAGATTGCCTAATATTGGTGATATTGTTAAAACCAGTGACGGAAGAAAGGGCGAGGTCAAGTCTGTTAATGTTCTTCGTCAGAAGGTTATGGTTGTATTTACTCTTGATGATGACTCTAAGGAACAGCAGGAGTATAAGATTGAGGAGCTTCGCTTCAAGCCTAAGAAGAGAAGAAATGATGATAGAGATAAGATAAGCGATGCTGAGCTTAAAAAGCTTGAGGCGTTAGAGAGACAGGAAGGAAAGTCAAAGCTAGACGATGCATAATGATTTACTTAAACCGGGAGAAAGATTAGATGATTTGCAGTGTCGAGGCTATCAGATAATTCAAAACCCCAGCACATTCTGCTTTGGTATGGATGCGGTGCTTCTGTCGGATTTTGCAACCGGCTCTAAAAAGGGTAACGCAATAGACCTTGGAACAGGTACGGGAGTGATTCCTCTTCTAATGGAGGGACGGGGCAAATGTGTCCACTACACCGGACTTGAAATCCAGGAATATAGTGCAGACATGGCTACAAGAAGTGTAGAGTATAATAATCTGACAGACAAGATTGATATAGTTCAAGGTGATATAAAAGAGGTACCTTCTCTGTTTAAGGCTGCCTCTTTTGACGTTGTAACCAGCAATCCCCCATACATAACACAAAGCCATGGGCTAGAGAATGAATTTGAACCTAAAAACATTGCAAGGCATGAAATATTAGTAAGCTTAGAAGAGGTTATTCAGGCAGCTAGCTACCTTCTTAAGGAGGGTGGTAGCTTTGCTATGGTCCATAAGCCCTTTAGAGTGGCTGAGATAGTAAGACTTTTGTCGAAATATAGGCTAGAACCCAAACGAATATGTATGGTTCAGCCCTATGTGAATAAGGAGCCTAATATGCTTCTTATAGAGAGTAATAAAGGTGGCAGACCTATGGTGAAGGTGGAGCCTACCCTTATAGTATATAATCAGGATGGCAGCTATACAGAGGACTTATTAAGCAGGTATAATCATGGTTAAAGCCATAATGTAAATAGCACAGAAAGAGACGGCAAATGCGTATGCTATAGTGCGAATGTTATGTTATGGTGGGAATGTTATGCTATCAGTAGTTTTAATGGAGGAGTTTAAATGAGCGGATGCTTGTATTTGGTTGCAACCCCTATAGGCAACCTGGAGGATATGACATATAGAGCAGTCAGGGTACTGTCAGAGGTTGATATTATAGCGGCCGAGGATACTAGAAATAGCATCAAGCTGCTTAATCATTTTGATATTAAGACTCCTATGACTAGTTATCATGAACACAACAAGTATGAGAAGGCTACAGAGTTAGTTGGTAAGCTTGTGGAGGGCAAAAGTATAGCAGTAATAACAGATGCAGGAACTCCGGGTATATCTGATCCGGGTGAAGAATTGGTAAAGCAATGCTATGAGGCGGGTGTAAAGGTGGTGCCCATACCAGGGGCCTGCGCCGCAATTAATGCAGTTATAGCATCAGGGCTACCAACCAGAAGATTTTCCTTTGAAGCGTTTTTGCCATCTGAAAAGACGGATAAAAAAGAGAGACGACATATTCTAGAAGAGCTAAAAAGCGAAACTAGAACCATGATAATATATGAAGCTCCTCATAGACTGCTTAAGACCTTAAAAGAGCTTTATGGGACATTGGGTAACAGGAGAGCCACCATATGCAGAGAACTGACCAAAAAGCATGAGACCTTCTTCGTAACTACTCTTGAGGAAGCTATTTATCACTACGAAGCTACAGAGCCTAAAGGGGAGTGCATAATAGTTGTAGAGGGATTATCCAGGGAAGCTATAATAGAAGAAGCTAGAAGTAAATGGGATGAAATGACTGTGGAAGAACACATAACCCAATACATAAATCAGGGAATAGATAAAAAAGAAGCCGTAAAGCAGGTTGCCAAGGACAGAGGCCTGCCAAAGCGGGAAATCTATGATATAGCCAAGAATATGTAAGTTAAAAAAATATGAGCCTGCGCATAGTGAGTACATCTCGGTCGCGCCAGGTGTGAGGTCTTAGCCGGACATCTTAGTACGGCGGGTGTCTCACCCTAGGCAGGCCGGCTGGAATACTCTTTAGCGCAGGCTCTTACCATATCATTAGGCTTTGCTTTAGTCTTTGAGCAATTCTAAAATTGTATTGACTAGCATATCATTCTGGCTTGGCTTCATAAAGCAGAAGCGAATGAATTTGTTAGAAAGACCTCTAATATTTTCGCAATTTCTGATAATAATACCCTTTAACTTACAGTGATCAGCAATCTGCTGAGCAGTAACATCATCCTTTAATATCTGAATTAGCATAAAGTTAGCATTAGGCTTGTATAGCTTAATGTTTTTATTAGTAGACATTGCAGAAACAATAAGGTTTCTTTCAGTGAAAATCTGTGAGCAGGACTCCTTGATGTACTTTTGGTCCTTAAGCATCTGTGTAATTATTGTAGCAGTAATGCTTGATATTGGATTAGGTGCACTGACTGTTGTGTGTTTTTCTAAAAACTCCTTATTATCGGTTACAGCATATGCAAATCTAAGACCTGGAACGGCGAAGAACTTGCTAGTGCTTCTTAAAACAGCGATGTTATCGTAGCTTCCTGTAAGAGGAACTGCAGTAAGGTCCTCGTATTTGTTGACGAATTCTATATACATTTCGTCAATTAAAAGGAAGGTTTCCAGCTCTCCACATACCGCAGCCATAGTTTCCATATCATCTCGTGAAATAATCTGAGAAGTAGGGTTGTTCGGATTGCCTAGAATGATGAGATCTATGGAGGAATCCAAGTGTCCCACAAAATCAGCAATATCAAATTGATAACCGTTGGCTTCGTCTAATTCATAGTACACAATCTCACAGCCCAAAATATTAAGTACCTTCTCATATTCTGAAAATGATGGGACTAAAACCATAGCCTTCTTAGGGGCTAGGATGCTTATAAATTGTCTTAGCATATCTGATGAGCCACTTCCTAATACAAGCTGGTTTTCCTTGCAGCCTGCGTATCCGGCTAAGGTTTTCTTAAGCTCTGGATAGTAGTCATCAGGATATCTAATTACAGAGTCTGTACATGAGGCAATGGCTTTTTTAACTGACTCTGGAATCCCCATAGGATTAAGATTTGAGTTATAAAGAACAGTATCAAACTGTTCAATTCTAAGCTGATTATTGGTCATTTGTAGTCCTCCCCCAAATATATTTATAAAATAGTTGTAAATGACTTTAAAATTTCAAAATCTTTTGCTATAATGTACTTTGTGATAAAAGACACATAGTGCACAAATATGCAAAAATATACTTTAATTATAACATTGTAAGTTATAATATCAAGAACAAAATTGTGCTTTACTGGAGGAAAAATGAAGGGAATTGTAGAACATTACGCCAAGGGTGAATTCCTGGTTGATAGACCTAAGATTGATATTTCTGAGGAATTCCTAAAATTAAATATAGAATCCGGAACTATGTATGAGGGTAGCTTTCATGTAAGCAGCACTAATGACCATATTATTAAGGCCGTAGTGTATGATAGCAGATACATGTTGAGATTTGAGAATCATACCTTCATAAGCAGAAAGTTTGATGTTAATTATTCGTTTGATGCTACATGTCTTGAAGCAGGTAAGAACTACAAGGGTCATATCAGTGTAATAACTGATGGTGGCGAGTTCAAGATTTTGTATGACATTGATATTATCCCTCCATGCGTTAAGGTTGGAGAAGAGAGAATAGATGATTTATTCAAGTTCGCATCCCTGGCAGAGGGTAATTGGAATGAAGCGGCCAAGGTTTTTGTAAGAGATGATTTCAAACGTACATTTATAGAGAAGGACCCTGCCATTAAGCAGATTTATGCTTCTCTTATGGAGTCACATTCTGTTAATCAGGCTCTTGAGGAGTTCTTGGTTTATGTTCATAAGAAGCGTGCCCTTACACTTTCTGTAGCTAAGGCTAAAATTAATGTAGAGATGCCTGCTGAGCTATCCAAGATTTCCATCAATATTAGTAAGAATACTTGGGGTTATACTAACTCAACAGTAAGATCTCTCTGTGATTTTATAATTCCGGCTAGAAAGAATATTACTAACGCGGATTTTTGTGGTAATCTATTCACCTTAGATGCCCTTATTTCACCGGAGAATATACCTGAAGGTGTAACATCTGGTCGAATTGTTATAGAGAATATTTACCAAACAATAGATATAGATATAAATCTGTCTAAGCCTAATGACAGCAGACCTGTCACTAAGAATCCTAGACAGAGTAATCGCGTTGCTCTCATTAAGAAGAATCAGATAAGATTAATCAATGCTTATATTGATTATCGTATGGATAGAATTTTGCTTAGAGAGTATGTTTCAAGCTCCCTTTTTGCTTTTGATAATCTGACTCGATATGTGCCTGAGGATGCAATGTATCGCTTAGGTACTATGCATATGAATATTATGCAGGGTGAGACAGAGAAGGTTAAGCAGGAGTTTATGCGTATTGAGGCAGATGTGGACAACTCTGTTATGAATAATATGGAGAAGGCCTACTATGCTTACCTTAAGGCTCTTGTATCTAAGGATAATGAGTCTATCGCCAAAGCTAGAAATCTTATTAAGAGACATTTTAGAACTGAGCAGGAGAAGATGTTCTACTTCTGGCTTTTGATGTTCGTGGATGATTCCTATGATGACGAGCAGGCTCTTTTGTACAAAGAGATTTCAGCTCTTTATGATGCGGGCTTCAACAGTCCACTTATGTATCTTGAGCTTTGTGAGATGCTTAACAACAACCCACTTTTGTTCAGAAAGATTGGAAAGCTTGAGACTACAACCATAAGATGGGGACTTCGTCACAAGTTTATATCAGATGAGGTTATAGATGAATTTATCAGACTTGCCCGTTCATTTAAGGATTTTGATGTTAAGATATTCAGCATCATGGAGGCAATATATGATAAGACCAAGAGCGTAGAGGTACTTAAGAGTATCTGTTCTATGCTTATTGGCGCGAATAAGCTTGATACAAAGTATCATCGTTTTTATAGAGATGCAGTTAATAAGTCCTTGAAGTTTATAGGGCTTAATGAGTGCTTTGTTAAGAGTATGAATTTTAGTCGTTACGACCTAATTCCACAGCCTGTATTACTTTATCTTAATTATAAGAATACATTGTCAGAAAACGAATTGGCATACCTTTATGCCAACGTTATCTATAATCAGGCACAGCATAAGAAGATTTATCATGATTACTGCACAACTATGCAGGACTTCATGGAAAATATGATTATAAAGGGTAAGGTTAGTGATGATCTTACTGTAATATATGATGAATTTTTGGACCCTGCGAATGTTAGCCCATTATATGCCGGCAAGTTGATTAATATTATCTTCCGTCGTAAGATTGTGTGCTACAACAAGGGTATCAGAGCAGTAATAGTAACTCACAGGGAGCTTGAGCAGGAGCAGAGAGTTCCTATAGTCAATGGTGAGGCTTACGTGGAAATACTGTCTAATACAGCATCCATAATATTTGAGGATGGAGATGGTAACAGATATGCAGGCTCTATTCCATATAGATTAGAGAGAATCGTTGATGAAAAGGCATATATGGATATCTGTTGCAAATATAGTCCAAGAGATTACAGAGTACTTCTTCATAACTATGAGAAGCTAGGTGACTTCACATTTAAGAAAGCTGCAGAGGTTAATGCTGCTAGAGATATAGTAAACTGTGAGCAGATTTCCTATGATTACAAGCAGCAGGCATATCTAAATATAATCGAATATTACCATGAGAACTTAGATGCAGACGTTCTGACTAAGTATTTAGGCAAGCTTGATATTGAGTATATCACTCATGCTAATGCCAGAACTCTTATTGCCTACATGGTAGATATGAACCTTTACGATAAGGCATTTCAGGCAGTTAAGCTTTACGGCTTTGATGAAATTGATTCAGAGGAGCTTTTCTCCCTGGCTGATTATGGTGTGGCAGATTCAAATGGATTCCTTAATGAGGACCTTATGGCAATCTGTGTTCACCTTTATAAGATGGGTAAGGTTAATGAGCGTATATTAATTTACATCATTAACAACTTTAAGGGAGACCTGGAGGAGCTTGCTGGTATTTTCAAGACAGCACGTAACAGAGTGAAGGATGTTTCCTTCTTGGCTGAAAATACATTGGCTCAGATGATGTTTGCTATGGGCAATGTTGAGTATATCTACGATAT
The DNA here is from genome assembly GCA_017625335.1 of Lachnospiraceae bacterium. Taxonomy (GTDB): domain Bacteria; phylum Bacillota; class Clostridia; order Lachnospirales; family Lachnospiraceae; genus Coprococcus_C. The sequence continues at coordinate 7,179 of JAGALE010000397.1, read as the reverse complement.
ATTTACCGCTTACTATGGTGGAAGAAGCAGAGGACTTGTAGTTAAGGCATTCCTTCGATATGCAGCTAATAATTATCTTATTAGAGATGCACAGACACCGGGTAGTATATTTGATTGTCTATATCTAGAGATTATGAAGGGCAACATTGATGATGAGATATCTAAGATGGCACTTCTGTCACATTTTAGTAAGCTTGATAGATACACTGAGGATCAGCGTGCGTGGATATCAGATGTTGTTGGTAAGTTTATGGATGCAGGAAAGCTACTTCCGTTCTATAAGAGCTTTAGAACCTTTGTTAAACTTCCACAGGATGTATTCCTTAAGACATATCTTATCTACAAGGGAGACCCTGGTAAGCAGGTGACAGTTAAGTATGCCTTTGATACAGGTTCAAGACACAACCTGTCATATAAGACAGAGAGAATAGACGAGATGATTCCGGGTATGTATGTGAAGGAATTCGTTATCTTCCACGGTGAGCGTTTGGTTTACACAACCTCAGATGACGAGGATGGAACAAGCTACGTAGTAGAGAGTGAAACACTTAAGACCAAGTCCTTCAACCGTAAGGATAGAAGTCGATTTGAAATTATTAACAGCATGCTTGTTAATCAGGAGATGCGAGAGGACAACCAGTTACTTGAAACTCTTGATGTATATCTTAACACAGTACACCTCTTCGAGGAGAATTTAAAGATATTATAGGAGGCATTTATGGCTGAAGCGTATTATATAGGCATGGATCTCAGCGCAGATTCCACACAGATAAGCTTTTATAATGATATAAAGCGAGAGCCTGAAACAGTTAACCAATTAAATAACAAGGAAACATATATGATGCCTAATATCCTGTTCTTCAGCGAGGAGACCGGGGATTGGTACGTTGGTTCTGAGGCTTCTGAGGCACGATTCAAGGAAAAGGGAAAAATTCTTGACGAGCTATACAGAAACGCAGGAAGCGAGGAGGTTGTGGATGTGGCAGGTGTAAAATACACCTATAGGCAGCTATTTCTTCGTATGCTTAAGATGCATGTAGACTCATTCCTGTACAGATATGAGGGAGCTACAGTTAAGAAGCTGGTTATCACTATTCCGGAATATAGCAAGGATATATTTAAGGTGGTATCAAAGTTTTATAAGGAGCTTAATGTACCGGCAGATAGTGTAGAGATAACTAGTCATTTGGATAGCGGGCTTTATTATATTTTTAATCAGAACAGTGAGCTTAGAACTAATAGTGTGGCTCTGTTTGACTATAGCACTATTGGACTTAATTACTATCGTATAGATATATCAAAGGGGAAGGATCCGGAGACAATAACTGTAACACATGAGGATTATACAGAGCAGTTTAATATCTCTCTCTTTGGTAATGATAATCTTCTTATGGACCAAACCTTTGCGAAGATTGTAGAGCATGAGATGAAGAAAACATATATTTCTGCTGTTTACCTTACAGGACTTGGATTCTCTGAAAAGTGGATGAATAAGTCTAGAAATATACTGTGTCAGGGAAGAAGAGTTTTCGCGGGACAGAATATCTACACTAAGGGAGCCTGCTATAAGGCTGTTGGTGGAGAGTATGAGGAATTCTACAAAAAATATTTTGTAGAAACTAAGGAGAATGTTATATTTGACATCGATATTAGTGCGTCAGGTGAGGATGGAGAATTTATTCCTATAGCCTATGGTGGTCGTCAGTGGTATAACATTCACGGTATGATTAAGGTTATACTTGATGATACAGACAGTATCACTTTGGTATATAAAAGTAGAAAAAGCGACAAGGAGATTAGAGAGACAGTTAAGCTTCATGGTATTCCTAAGAGGCCTAACAAAACATCGAAATTCTCACTTGAGGTTGAATTTGAGAACCCTAATAAGGGAGCAGTAATAATTAAGGATGTTGGATTTGGAAAGCTTTTCCCAACTACCAACAAGGTTTATCGTAAGGAGTTTGAGGTATAATGTCAAAGGTTATATTGTGTACAACTAAAGAGGCATCACATCCTTTCATCTTTCTTAATACTAAGATGGAGGTTAATAACTATGAAGAGCTGTGCTTTTACATATATAACAACACAGTTTTGATTAGTAAGTCTTCTCTTTCTGATAAGCTTTTTGATTGGATAAGAGATGAGATAGGTATGCCAGAGCTTGCAGCAAAGCTAGTGGCTCTTTCCAATAAGACATTATTTGCCCAGGACCTTTTAGTAGAGATTCTTAATGCAGGTGATTACTATGAGCCTGAGGAGATTAAGACCTATGTGGAGGCATGGACTAAGTATCGTAAGCTTTCAGCTAGCCAGCGTAAAAAGCTTAAGGCAGATGGATATCTTGGATATAGAAGATATATTAAGGCAGCTTCCATATATGATGACATTATCGAGAATAGAAGTGAGCTGTTAGACAGAACCTTTATGGGCAATGTTTATCATAACCGTGCAGTTGCTGCTGCAAATAACCTGGATGTGGAGGATGCAAAGAATTTCTTTCTTAAGGCATATGAGCTTAATAATAACGAGGAATCCCTAAAGGGATACTTTATGGTTTTTGCAACACAGAATGATTCTATCACCATCAAGCAGGAGATGCGCAAGTATGAGCTTGATGACGATAACTTTGAAAACCTTATGCTGGAGATTGGAGATGCTAATGATGATGTTAGAGAGATGACAATCTATTCTATGCTTCAAAGAGCCATCTATAATCGTATGAATAAGGATATGATAGATTACGATAAGCGTATGGATATTATATTAGGTCAGCTTAAGGATGAGTTTAGAGAGCAGGCGATTTAATGGGTTTATTAGATAAATTTAGGGCTTACCTTAATGAAGAGGAGCCGGAAGATAGTGAGGAGCAACTATCTGATCAGTTGGATTATAAGGAGTCTGATGATGATTTCCTTGATGAAGACTCTGTCCTTGATAAAGAGGGTGAAAAGCCACCTAAAAAATTCACCTGGGGAGCGAGACTTAAAGCAATTATTTCTTCTCTTTCAGGAAAGAAGGATAGCATTGATATGTCTGATGAGGACGTTGTAGAAGAGATGCGTCAGACAAAAACTGTTAATGCTGAGGTAAAAGCTGTTCAGGATTTCTGTGAACAGCTTGTTGATGTGTCCTATCATATGGAGGACCTTAAGAAGGAATATCAGGTGGTGACAAGCTACCTGACAGATATTCAAAGAATAGAAGAGCTACCTATCGATATTGCTCATGATTTGATAGAGAATGCCAAGCGTATAGAAATGCTTGATAAGAATAGACAGACATATCTACAGTCAGAGAATTTGCTTACTATGGAGCAGTATAAGACAATGGTAAGATTAGAGGATGAGGTGGTTGATACCATCAAGACACTTAATGAGATGGAACAAAGAGATGCACTACTTAAGCATGATATGGGACATCTAGAGGGAGAAAAGGAATCTCTAAAGTATCGTAGAAGAGATTGCTCTGTAGGTATAGATAGATTAAGAGCAGTGCTTGGTACGGTATTAATTCTATTTTTGCTTACCACTATGGTGGTTATTTGGTATGGCCTATCTACCAGAGCGAATGTAACCATTCCGGCACTAACTATAGGTGCTATTGTTATGGTGGTATTTGCAGCCTGCTATGCCAAGTATATGGATTATAAGCAGGAGATTAAAGAGGCAGATGCCAAGGTAAAAAGAGCTGTGTCTTTGCTTAACAAGGTTAAGGCAAAGTACATTAACAATAGAAGTACCTTGGATTATATATATGAAAAATACGGTGTCAATTCATCTAAGGAGCTGGAATATATGTGGGCTCAGTATGACACTATGAATAAGGATGCAATGAGGTATACGCAGGCTAATAATGACTTTCGAGTCTACTGTGACCAGCTTGTTAAAACCCTTGAGAGAATTGGTCTTAGAGATCCACTTGTGTGGCCTAAGCAGACTAATGCACTTATAGATAGACGTGAGATGGTTGAGATTAAGCACAGTCTTAATATGCGTCGTCAAAGTATCAGAGAGAAGCTTGCTACCTGTGAGAAGATAAGTGACAATGCAAAGGTTGCAATTAGAGCATCAGTGGAGCTTAATCCGGCCCTTGAGAGCTTCGTAAAGGAGCTACTTACACCATTTAAGGTGAATGTATAAAATGCATTTTTAAAATGAATTAATATAGTGGGCGAATACGCCCATGAATATTGTTATAGACAATTATTTTATAGAGATTAATAGGGCGCAAAGCCTATTATATATTTTGGAGGATTTAAATATCATGGCTAAAGAATTAGAGAAAACCTATGACCCTTCTGCCATAGAGGGAAGATTATATGACAAATGGGTTGCTAACAAGTATTTTCATGCGGAGGTAGATAGATCAAAGAAGCCTTTTACTATCGTTATGCCACCACCAAATATCACAGGTCAGCTCCATATGGGACATGCCCTTGATAATACAATGCAGGATATACTTATAAGATTTAAGAGAATGCAGGGCTACAATGCTCTTTGGCAGCCAGGTACTGACCATGCAGCTATTGCTACTGAGGTTAAGATTATCGAACACTTAAGAGAGCAGGGTATAGAGAAGGACGACCTTGGAAGAGATGGCTTCCTTAAGAGAGCTTGGGAGTGGAAGGACGAGTACGGCGGACGTATCGTTAACCAGCTTAAGAAGCTTGGTTCATCAGCTGACTGGGATAGAGAGAGATTTACCATGGATGAGGGCAACAATGCTGCCGTTACCGAGGTATTTACTAAGTTATATGATAAGGGCTATATATACAAGGGCTCACGTATAGGAAACTGGTGTCCTGTATGTCAGACCTCTATATCTGATGCAGAGGTTATTCATGAGGAGCAGGACGGCTTCTTCTGGCACATTAATTATCCTGTAGCAGGTGAGGAAGGTAGATTCGTAGAGATAGCTACTACAAGACCTGAGACATTACTTGGAGATACTGCTGTTGCAGTTAATCCAGAGGATGACAGATATAAGGATATAGTGGGCAAGACTCTTATTCTCCCACTTGTAAATCGTGAGATTCCTGTAATTGCAGATTCTTACGTAGATAAGGAGTTTGGAACAGGTGCAGTTAAGATTACACCTGCTCACGACCCTAACGACTTCGAGGTTGGCAAGAGACATAACCTTGCAGAGATTAACATTATGAATGATGATGCCACTATTAACGCTCTTGGTGGCAAGTATGAGGGTATGGACCCTTATGAGGCAAGAAAGGCTATGGTTAAGGACCTTGAGGATCTTGGACTTTTAGTTAAGGTTGAGCCACATAAGCATATGGTTGGTACTCATGATAGATGTAAGACTACAGTTGAGCCACTTGTTAAGCCACAGTGGTATGTAAAGATGGCTGAGATGGCTAAGCCTGCTAAGGAGGCTGTAGAGAAGGGTGAGCTTAAGCTTATACCTGAGCGTATGAATAAGACATACTATAACTGGCTTGATAACATCAGAGATTGGTGTATCTCAAGACAGCTTTGGTGGGGACACAGAATCCCAGCTTGGTACTGTCAGGATTGTGGAGAGATTATTGTATCTAAGGACACTCCTTGCACTTGTACAAAGTGTAACTCTGCTAACTTAAAGCAGGATGAGGATACTCTTGATACTTGGTTTTCATCAGCTCTTTGGCCATTTTCAACACTTGGCTGGCCAAATGTGGGAGAGGATTATGATTACTTCTTCCCTACAGATGTGCTTGTAACAGGATATGATATCATTTTCTTCTGGGTAATTAGAATGGTATTCTCATCTATAGAGCAGACAGGAAGATTGCCTTTCCATACTGTTTTATTCCATGGTCTTGTAAGAGATGACCAGGGTAGAAAGATGAGTAAGTCCCTTGGCAATGGTATCGACCCACTTGAGGTTATTGATAAGTACGGTGCAGATGCACTTAGACTTACTCTCATCACAGGAAATGCACCTGGTAACGATATGCGTTTCTACTGGGAGAGAATTGAGGCAAGCCGTAACTTTGCTAATAAGATTTGGAATGCTTCAAGATTTATTATGATGAATATTGAAAAGGCTGACATTAAGGATGTTAAGCTATCAGACCTTACTCTTGCGGATAAGTGGATTATGTCTAAGATGAACGAGCTTGTTAAGGATGTTACTGAGAACATGGAGAAGTATGAGCTTGGTATTGCAGCAGATAAAATTCACAACTTCCTCTGGGAGGAGTTCTGTGACTGGTATATCGAGATGGTTAAGCCAAGACTTTGGAATGATGAGGACTCTACTAAGGCAGCAGCTCTTTATACATTAAAGACTGTTCTTGTTAATGGATTAAAGCTTCTTCATCCATATATGCCATTTGTTACTGAGGAGATATTCTGTACTCTTACAGACGAAGAGTCTATTATGGTTTCAGATTGGCCTGTATATACTGAAGAATTAAAGTTCGCAGCTGATGAAAATGCAGTGGATATTATCAAGAATGCAGTTCGTGCTATCCGTAACATTAGAACTGAGATGAATGTTCCACCTAGCAAGAAGGCTACAGTTTACATGGTATCAGCTAAGAATGAGATTAGAGATATATTCAATGCAAGTAAGAGCTTCTTCGGAACTCTTGCATATGCTGAGAATGTAATTGTACAGGAGGATAAGACTGGTATTGCTGATGATGCAGTTTCAGTAGTTCTTCATGATGCAGTAGTTTACATGCCATTTGCAGAGCTTGTAGATGTGGCTAAGGAGATAGAGAGACTTAAGAAGGAGGAGGCAAGACTTGAGGGAGAGATTAAGAGAGCTTCCGGAATGCTTGCAAATCCTAAGTTTGTAGATAAGGCTCCTGCAGCAAAGGTTGAGGAAGAGAAGGCTAAGCTTCAGAAGTATACTGAGACCTTAGAGCAGGTAAAGGAGAGATTAGCACAGTTAGGTGCATAAAATATATTTTAATTGTAAATTAATGGACTATTAACCGGTTATGCTTGATATAGCCGGTTGATGTCGTATAGGAGACAACCATGAATAATGAGAAAATCCTTAAAAAGAAAATAGAGTTTTACCTTATTACACCTATATTTGTGTCATTATTTCTGATACTTATGTGTGGAGCTCTTTATTTTGTTGATAGAAAATGTGCCGTAATTGCCACAGTTGCAGTTACATTGGTTATTCTTGTAGAGCTTCTGGTATATGTTGTAACTAAGAGGGCGG
>JAGALE010000037.1 GCA_017625335.1 Lachnospiraceae bacterium | reverse complement strand
TTGGAGATTATCTCCTCTGCCAACAAGGAAATGCTTGATTACTTCAACTCTCTCTTCCTTGAGAATTTAGAGGAGATACAGAATATAAAAACTCAATCCTTTGAGATTGATATTAAAATTGATGAATTAGAAAAAACCAAGGATGTCTATGCCTTCAAATCCAATTCAAGAAAAAGTGTATTTACACCAAATGTTAGTGATGATACCGAACACGTCAAGGGACAGATTATTGATAGGCAAATTGAAGACCTAAGAAGCGTTAAGGAGAGCTTAGGAACTAAGCTAAGATCATTAGAGCTTAAGCTTAATGCTCAAAAGCGAAGACTTAATACACTTAATCAGGCTCAGGATGCACTTAAGAGAGTTTCACCAGAATCCTTAAGGCTTAGCAGCACCGAAATTGGTGCGGATGATGACGGCTTCGAGTTTATAGAAACAGACAGCTCCCAAAAATATATATCTAATCACGGTCATAATATACTTATGCAGGATGCATTTGATAAGGCTTACCTTACAACTCTTCTTGACAGAAACATTAAGAATAATCTTCTTAGTATGACCAACAAATTGGAGCTTTTAACCTATCTTCTTGGAACAGATATAAGTAGAGCAAAACTCACTCTTAAGGAAATTATAATAAGTTCCAAGGAGCTTACAGATAATGTAGATGACATCGCTGTAAGACTTCATAAGAATATAGATTCCAGCAAATCTCTATGGGCTCAGGTCGATGATTATATTATGGAAAAAAGAGACAAAAACCCTGAGTACCTCATAGATGCAAATGTTGAATGCACTGATTATGAACTTTCAGTACATCCTGTTTTTGTTATTAATACTATGGTGCTTATTGAAATATTTTTCGATAATATTTTCAAGCACTCAAATGCAAACCATATAACCTTTAAGCTTGGAATCACACCTAATACCATAGATTGTGAAATTAGTGATAATGGAACTGGAATCAGTGACAACTATCTAAACACTAGTCCATGGTACTCAAGCCTACACAAGGCTCATGAGATAGTATATCTATTAGGGGGTAACCTAACTATAAATGGTGATATTACCAAAGGAACGTTTGTTCGATTTGGTTTTCCTATACAATTTAATTCATAACTGGAGGATATTATGAAACAGCAAATTATTGACTTAATTGAAAAAAACGTAGAGGGTCTTAATCGTGAAGAGATTTCTGCTTTAATCGAAATCCCACCAAAGCCAGAGCTTGGAGACTTTGCATTTCCATGCTTCAGACTTGCTAAAACTATGCGTAAAGCTCCACAGATGATTGCAGCTGATATTAAAGATGCAATCGGTGAGGTTGACTTTATAGAAGAAATTGCAGTACAGGGTGCTTACCTAAACTTCTTTATTAAGAAGAATATTTTTGTAAAGTCTATGGTTGAAGCTGCATCTGCAGATAATTTTGGAGGTTCTAATGTTGGTGATGGAAAATGTATCTGCATAGACTACTCCTCTCCTAACGTTGCGAAGAACTTCCACGTAGGACATCTTCGTACTACTATTATTGGTAACTCTCTCTATAAAATTTATTCTAAGCTTGGTTATGATGTAAAGAGAATTAACCACTTAGGTGATTGGGGTACACAGTTTGGTAAGCTTATAGTTGCATATAAAGCTTGGGGTAACGAAGAAGCTGTTAAAAAAGATGGTGTCGGAGAGCTTATGAAGCTTTACGTTAAATTCCATGATGAAGCTAAGGAAAACCCAACGCTTAATGACGAAGCGAGAGCATGGTTCGTTAAGATGGAACAGGGTGATGAGGAAGCTCTAAAGATTTGGCAGTGGTTCAAAGACATAAGCTTAATCGAGTACAAGCGTACCTATGACCTTTTAGGTATGGACTTTGATTATTATCTTGGAGAAAGCTTTTATAGAGACAAAACTGATGATGTTGTAAATAAATTAACAAGCGCTAATCTCCTCACAGAAAGTGAAGGTGCTAAGATTGTTGATCTTGAAGCTTATGATATGGCTCCATGTCTTATACTTAAGAATGATGGAAGCTCCATATACGCAACAAGAGATTTAGCTGCAATCTTCTATCGTAAGGATACCTATAATTTTGTTAAATGTTTATATGTAACAGGTCAGGAACAAAAGCTTCACTTCTCACAGGTATTTAAGGTTGTTGAATTACTTGGAAATGAATGGGCTAAGGATCAATTAGTTCATATTCCTTATGGTTTAGTAAGCTTAGAGGGAGCTAAGCTATCTACTAGAAGTGGTAATATCATTTATGCTGAGGACATTCTTCTTGAGGCTGTTTCTAAGGTTAAGGATATTATAATAGAAAACATGGAGAAAAAGGGCCAGGATATTCAGGATGTTGATGGCACAGCTAAAATGGTTGGTGTTGGTGCAGTTTTATTCAATGACCTTTACAATCAGAGAATTAAGGATGTATCCTTTAGCTGGGACAAGCTCCTTAATTTCAATGGTGAAACTGGTCCATATGTACAGTACACCTATGCAAGATGTTCAAGTATATTGAGAGGCTTAGATAACTACGACGAAAATGCTGATATTGATTATTCACTTATTACAGATGCTGCATCTATAGACTTATTGAAGGAAATTAATCGTTTCCCACAGGTAGTAGTTGATGCGGCTGATAAGTATGAGCCATCTCAGATTGCAAGATTTGCCGTAGCTGTAGCACAATCCTTTAATAAGTTCTACAACGAGAATAGAATCAACATTGATGATTCAGCATTAAAGCATGCAAGAGCTGCCTTAGTTAAGATTACAAGAAAAACAATAAAGGATGCAATGCTTCTTCTCGGAATTGATTGTCCAGAACAGATGTAATCTTTGAGTTGAAATTTTATAATATACTTTTATTGTATTAATAAAAAGTCTTTTCTTCTGATTTTCATTATAATTATCAGTAGAAAAGACTTTTTTATTTTATATTATGAATTATTTCATTCAAATATAATATTCTTTTTTATTCCTTTTATTGTTCCTAATTATGTATTATCCTTGTGAATTATTATATTTTGACCTTTTTCGTTATATTGCCACAATATATTGTGGTGGTTTCTAGCTTTTATATTATATGTCTGTTTTGTTTCACGTGAAACATATAGTAATTAGGATTTTTTCTCATCCTCATTATTTTATTATTTTTAATTTTTATGAACCTATCAACTGTTTGTTTCACGTGAAACATTTTTTTCTTATTATATTATTTAAGTATTGTGAATTTTACTTTTTTGTATCTATTTTATTTTTTTCGGTTATGTTTGAATCTCTTTTAATAATATGTTTCACGTGAAACACTACTTTTCTATATAAATGTTGATAATTATGTCGGTATTGTGGATATATCTCTCTCTTTCGGTGGATAAGTGTGTGGATAATGTGCATTATTTCCGTTATTTTATAAATTATATATATTTTTTTCTTGATAATATGTTCCTATGTGGATAACTTAATGGTCTGGATGTGGATAAGTGTGTTGATAAG
>JAGALE010000396.1 GCA_017625335.1 Lachnospiraceae bacterium | reverse complement strand
GATTGCTGATACCTCCGGTGTAGTAACAATTATTGCTCTATTAGCAGCTGCAATGGCATTTTTAAAGCCATGCTCTATACCAGCCGGACAATCTATAATAATATAATCATAATCAAGCTTTAGTTCTTCAACAAGCTTCTTCATCTGTTCAGGACATACTGCAGTTTTATCTCTAGTCTGCGCCGCCGGCAAAAGTCCAAGATTGTCATAGGTCTTGTCCTTTATTATAGCCTGTTTTGCTTTACATAGACCTTCTACAACATCAACAATATTGTATACAATTCTATTGTCCAATCCCATAACCACATCCAGGTTACGAAGACCTATATCAGTATCTATAAGTAAAACCTTATAACCTAACTTAGCTAAACCATAACCAACATTTGCTGTAGTGGTTGTTTTACCAACACCACCCTTACCGCTTGTTACAACTAAAACCTCACTCATCAAATATTCCTCCCTGATATCAAACTATAAACAAATGTATCTTCTCTTCCCGCGCAGCCTGACTTAGCAATTCCCTCAAGGGTACCTGTTATAACTATATTTCCATTGGAATATACGCTAGCACCTTTCTCAACATTGCCAATTATCACAATACTACACATAGCATCTATAGATTGACCATTTTTTAAATTTCCAATATAAAACAGTCCATCTTTGTCTGAAAGTATATTTGATAAGTTATCCTTAATATTATGTTGTTTTGAATTCTTATGTTTATCATCTTTATGACATACATTTAGTCCAATCTTACTAAGAACAAATAGTATGTCTCTTTCTTCATCCTCCGTTAATTCTTTGCCATCAAAGGTGACATTTATCGGTTTGGAATTTCTATATATAGATGTTGTTCCCGTTAGCTTATGTTCCAATTGAAATATCACATCAGAAAGCCTTGCATCAGGATCAATTATTATATGAATTCCTCCCTTATCACCCTTAATAATAACGGAATTATTCATCACTCACCTCTTCAATTTTAGTCTGATACAACTGTATTACCTGACATTTCAGCACCAACAAGTTTTTCAGAATCATACATGTATGCATAAACAAAGCTAGCAAGCTCTTTTGCATTACCAGATGAATATCCATACTGTATTACGCATGTAACAGATACCTCCGGAGCTTCAACAGGAGCAAATGAAACAAACAACGCATGGTTTGGTCTTACTTCACTTTCCTGAGCAGTACCTGTTTTACCAGCTACTTCTACATCAATTCTCTTAATCAAATCATCATCCTTAGAACCATATACAATAGCTCTTCTCATACCTGCATGAACAGAGGTCCAAGTCTGAGGAGCTATAGTATCCAAGCTATTATGAACAATTGCCTTGTTATCCTTAACAAGATTGCCTTCATAATCATTGATTTTTTCAATTAATGTAAGGTCATAGCATGTACCACTATTTGCAACAGTTGTTACATATCTAGCCATCTGTACAGGTGTGTAAAGATTTGTACCCTGACCTATGGCGGTACGAACCGCATCACTATCTGATATCTCAGGCTGACTTTCCGGAAGCTCAACACCAGATACGGCATCGAATCCAAACATTTCAGCATATTTTGTAAGCTTACTTAAACCATGAAGATCATTGTACTTTTCATTTTTAGTAGCAAGCCAATAACCAACCTGATAAAAATACATATTACAGGATGCCTGAATTGCACTTTCCAAATCCATACCACCATGGCCACCTGGATATAACCAACATCTTGCTGCTGGTTCAATTTCATTAAACTCACCATCACAGGTAAGCAAGGTGCTTGCATCTATCTTATTTTCTGTAACACCGGCCACAGCAGTAAGAAGCTTATAAGTAGAACCTGGTGCAGTTTTGTGCTGCGTAGCTCTGTTAATAAGGGGTGTAGTCTTATCATCCAGCAATGTACTATAATATTCTGAATCAACCTCATTGGTTAAGAAATTATTATCATAGCTAGGATAAGTAACCAACGCTAGAACATCACCAGTATTTACATCTGTAACTATAATAGAACCTGAACAAGGATCTAAGGCTAGCATTGCAGGAGTAATCTCAAGATTCTTAATCTTTTTAGCAAAGAAATCATATGCAGGATATGCACCGGCTACAAATTCCTCATACTCCAAATCATTTTCCTCATTCAATATTTCCTGATCATATAACAGATAAACTACATCTTCTCCTGTTATCTCGTCCGATTCTATCATAAATCTAATTACCTGTTTGTCGAATTCCGTATCCTCACGTAATTTATTTATAATATAATCACACAAAAGATCATAAACCTCATCTGTATCATAATATGCACTTTCAATATCAAAGCTAGAAATATCAATTGCCTCTATACTGATACAATATTTCAAATAATGCTCTAATGATGTTTCACCCTCTGTATAGGCTATATATTCCTCATCATTAATTGATATCATAGATGTGGTTAATATGTTATTTACATTCAATACCTCACATATATATTCTGTGTAATACTGGTATTCCTCTTCTAACTCTAGTGTTGGAACAGGTTTTTTCCTTAATATATTATCAATCTCTGCAAGGACCTCTTCCTTCATAGCAACATAGTCTGTATATATCCTTTTCTCCAAGTCAGTTGCTTCTGGTCTTTGCATCTTATCAATGGAGATAATATTATTATTAAATAATCCAAAATATACATCACATATAGGTATCTGAGCATTTTCTCCATCAGGGATATCATATATTGCAGTAAGATTTGCAAGTATGATGGAAGCTATTTCCTTTTCCAAGGTGTCATAGCAATATTTCTGTAAATCAGCATCTATAGTAAGATACACATCATTACCTGCTTCTGCATTCTTAGTATCAACAACCTCTATGGGCTTACCAAGGTTATCAACATACATGATTTCATATCCAGTGGTACCTCTAAGCTCACTTTCCATATACTGTTCTATACCGGTTTTACCAACAATTTCACTATTACTATACTGCTCTTCCTTAGGAAGATTCTCATTATAGGTTTTTAATTCTTCATCGGATATTCCACCTACATATCCAATAATATGGGCGAAATAAACAGCATCATTATACTTTCTAAGGGCTTGAACACGCACATCGATACCTATTAATTCATCACCAAATTCTGCAAGAGATGCATTACTTTCCTCACTGATATCATAAGCAATGGTAACTGGCATATATTGCTGATATCTGTTCATCCAAAGCTTATATCTACATGCAAGAATTTTTAATCTATCTTCTCTGCTATAATCAGGAGATATTTCAAAAACTTCATCACACAGATAATTAACAACATCTTCAGCTG
>JAGALE010000395.1 GCA_017625335.1 Lachnospiraceae bacterium | reverse complement strand
GAAATATAATCACACCAACTGAGAATGGAACCATTCTATAGGCGAATATCTTGTTTGATATCTTCTTAAGTTCTTCAGCTTCAATATCATATTTCATAAATTAGTCTCCTGCTATTATTAGTTTTCGCCCTCACTTTGTTTATACTCGTGATAACAAAACCATGCTCTCACAATGGTTTGTTCTAGGAAATTGGTCTATGGCACAGACCTTAACCACCTTGTATCCTCTACTTAATATAATCTCCAAATCCCTGACAAGACTAGTAGGCTTGCAGCTTATATATACCATCTCCTTAACACCGAAGTTAAGTATCTTATCAAGAGCCTTAGGATTAATTCCATCTCGTGGTGGGTCCAGGATTATAACATCAGGTGTATCCTCCACAAGATCGATAGCTTTAAGCACATCTCCCGCTATAAATTCACAGTTATCAAGTCCATTAAGCTTAGCGTTTTCCTTAGCAGCTTCAACTGCTTCCTCCACTATCTCTATACCGATTACCTTACCCGCTGCCGGCGACATCATCTGAGCGATTGTTCCTGTGCCGCTGTAAAGGTCGAATACTACCTTGCCTTCAGATTGAGCCAAAGCATCTCCTGCCTGCACATTGGCTGTTTTCTGACCAGACTCATCTTCCCTCATGCTCTCCATTGACATTATGTACTCTCTTGCCTTTTCATAAAGCACCTCACAGCCCTTGGTATTAGTCTGGAAAAATGAGAATGGTGACACCTTAAATTTAAGTCCCATTACCTCTTCTATGATGTAGTCCTTACCATACAGGCATTCTATTCTATCACAGGAAACTACATCTCCTAAGCTATCGTTTTCTGTGTATAATATACCAGCTATGGTTGCATCAAAATCCGGCAAAGCAGCCAGCTTAACCAAGCCCTCCACATAGCCCTTAAGTACATCTGTTCCAACGAAACCATACTTTTCCCACTGTGTAGTTGTAACCAAATTTATAAGGAATTCTCCAGTGGCATAGGACTGTCTTACAACTAGATTTCTTAGGACTCCTTCGTGTCTCATCTTGTGATAAAATGGAATCTGCTGCGCCTTAAAATACTGCAGGGTGTAATCCACTATCTGACTCCACTCCTTCTTAGTAATCTCGCAACCAGACACATTTAATATGTCATAAAAGTTTCCCTTTTTGTGCAAGCCAAGAGACATAGGACCATCCTTATATTCATCTCCAAAGGTATACTCCATCTTGTTTCTATAGCCTGTGTGAATTGGTGAACCCAATATTCCCTCCCACACATCATCTATGGTTTTATCCTGACATCCGGATATCTCCTGAAAGCTTTTATTAATAACAGGTGTCAAAAGCTTCTTCACCATCTTCTCCTTAAGCTTAAGCTGGTTATCATAGGACATGGTCTGATATGCACAGCCACCACACTGTCCAAAATACGGACAGCTAGGCTCCACATCCTCCATAGAGGATGGTTCTAAAACCTCCAACAATCTACCCTCAGCCATTCCACTCTTTCTCTTAGTAACCATATACCTAACCTTCTGTCCCTCCAAAGCTCCCTTTATGGTTACCTTTCTATCCTCCACCTGTAAGCTTCCCTTGTTGGGAAAGTCGTAGCCTGTAATTGTACCCTCACATATATCGCCTTTTCTCAAATTTCTTACCTCACTAATTATAATTACACACCCTGACTTTAATCAGGGTGTGCAAATTTCATCACAACAAAATTTATGTGTCACGAATTTTGTCTTATATTTTAACCCCACTTATATATGGTCAAATATATATGTTATCTCCTCGTACTCATCTATCTCCATAATAAGAAATGTTTTCTCATGTCCACTCTGTCTGGGAAGAGATATACTACCCGGATTAAGAATTGTCACATCATCCGGATTTTCTTCCAGAAATGGCACATGAGTGTGTCCATACATAGCTATATCGCACTCATTTTCCAAAGCAAGATATCTAAGCCTGTCCACCCCGTAGTGAACATTCTGCCTGTGACCGTGGGTAAGGAGACACTTATGCTCCCCTATATAGATAACTGACACATCTCTAAGGAATCCACCGTAGTCATTATTTCCTGCAACTATATATGTTGGCACACCTGCCATTCGCTCCACCTCAAGATAGTCATAACCCACATCTCCAAGGTGAATCATCAGGTCTATTTCCCCCGCCTTTTTAATGGCCTTTCTCACATTCTCATTATTGCCATGTGAATCACTTACAACTAAAACTCTTCGCATTCTTCATTCTCCAATTATCATCCCTAAGGTCAAAACCTAAGAATACTCCAACAGCTTACATCAGTAGCTATCTCGGTGCCAACGCTCCCAAATTATAATACTTCCTTAATCATTCTAAGAGCATTGCCTCTGTGGCTAATGTCATTCTTCTCCTCAGGAGAAAGCTGTGCAGTAGTCATACCTCTCTCTGGGAGATAGAATATAGGATCATAGCCGAAGCCATTTTCTCCTGCCTGCTCATAGCCTATAATTCCCTCTATAGTTCCACGTCTTGTCTCTACTCTTCCATCTGGAAATGCTGCCGCTATGGCGCATACGAATCTTGCAGTTCTCTTCTCGTCAGGAACGCCTGCAAGTCTATCCATAATAATCTGGTTCTTAATCTCATAAGGTGTGTCAACACCCTCGTATCTAGCAGAGTATATTCCCGGCTCACCATTTAAGTAATCCACCTCAAGTCCGCTGTCATCAGCCAAAACCACACAATCTGGCACCAGCTTTTGAATCTCAGTAGCCTTAATTATGGCATTAGCCTCAAATGTATCTCCGTCCTCAACTACATCCACATCTATTCCTGCCTGCTTCATGGAAAGTATCTCGTAACCACAATCAGCAAGAATCATGCGAATCTCCTTCATCTTATTCTCATTACCTGTTGCAAAAATCAACT
>JAGALE010000394.1 GCA_017625335.1 Lachnospiraceae bacterium | reverse complement strand
CTTTAGAATATCCTGCCAAATACAGTAAGCTATTGTAGCCTCTTTTTTATACTTGAGTTTAAAATTTTCATCTTTAATACATTCTTCTGTAAATCTCGCAAACATATCTTGATACTTAGGACTTACACCAATCCAAGTGTCTTTATTTAAAACCATTTGAGTATATAAAAAATTAAACTCAAACAATCTGTAAAATAGTGTTTCAACTGGAATAAATTTGATGATTGAATTTTTATTACAGATAACATCAAGATTGATTCCACACACCTTTGCAAGTTTTGTTGGTTCAAATACAACATAAATATTGTCATTATCATGATTTACAAGTTCCTCAGGTTTACCTAAGAATGAATCACTCCTCTTCATAACTGCAACAATATCACCTACAATGCAAGCTTCAGACTGTCTGAGTTTATTATACTCATTAACAATGCTATCCTGAACCTCCTTCTGAAGTTCCAATTCCTTAAGAATTCTCATAGTAACATTCTCCTTTTCATTATTAAATTAAAATTTTAAAAATAAATATACCTTTATATATCCTAATGTATATTTATTGGTCATAACAAAAAATGGTAAGTGATTTCTCACTTACCATAAGTACTAGCTATGCGACTTGAACGCATCACCCCTACCTTATCAGAGTAGTGCTCTAACCAACTGAGCTAAGCTAGTATGCTATAAGTCGACAGTATGGGACTCGAACCCACGCCATACAGATCACTGTATGCTAGAGGCTTGAAAGGCCTCCCTCTTAAACCACTTGAGTAACTGCCGATATTTTATGTATTATTACCTACCATATAGCCATGTGCATATTGTACCCCTACTTCTATTGTATTTTTTAGCTATATCATCTATACTCATTGTCTTTCTATCAATTTCTAATTGAATATTAGATGGTTTAGCTATTTTACTCTTATTTTTATTATTATTTGCCTGTGCACAATTTTTACAGCGCGTAGCTTTTTTACTTATTTTGCAATTACAATCAATGCACCTATTTACTTTTTTAACTCCATAAAATTTTTCCACTATGCCATCTACTACCCAATATGTTTTCCCTTCTGGTTGATATGCCTTTCTACCGTTTATATATGCATCCCTCTCGAACTTAGTTTTAAATATCTTGTCTTCATAAATTAAATCTGTGTATAGTTGCCAACGATGTCCATATAATATTATACCATCATTAAATGCCTTCTTTATATTTATTCTAAAGTGCTGCACATCCCCAATTATATATTCTGATGCCTCTAATATCGAATTAAATGTACACTCTGGTTCAAAATCTTTGTTATACATTACAACTCTTTTACCATTATCCACATGTGGCTCATAATCTGTATTATTTTTTAGTATTCTTCTAACTGTCTGTACATGCACACCATTATACAATGCTATCTTACTTATAGGTATGTTATCATAGTACATATTTATAATATTATCTGATGTATCTTTTGTTATTGTTTTTGACCCTTCTCCACCTAAAGTTGAATTGTAACCATTTCTGTATGAGTCATACTTCTGTATGTATTCTATTTCTTTTTGTTCAAGCTCTCCCTCCTCAAATTGAGCTATAAGCTCAATTTGAAATTGATTTGCTCCATATTTTATTATTGCATTTTCAAATTTTGTCTTGTTTGGACGATCTTCCCTTAATGCACTTCTTATATGTAGCTTAAATCTTTCTTGTAAAGAATAATATGTTTTACCTATGTAAATTTTACCGTTTACTAAATTTGTTATTTTATACAAGTTTCCTTTCATATTGATTGACCTACCCTAGACTAGTTTAAGTGCCTCTGGATGTTTTCGAGACATCGACACTACGGGCTTCAACCGTATGCTCTACCATCTGAGCTACAGGGGCATATAAGTACTGGCTATTGGATTTGAACCAATGAAACTATACGCGTATCAGACGTACCTCTTAACCACTTGAGTAAGCCAGCATATTTATATTCCAAAAACATCTAATATTGGAATAATTTTATCTTCAAGTTCTGGATAGAACTTATACAATGTTTCTCTTGCATTCAATGGTTTATCTGGTTTTGTAAATCTTGCACATTCCCAATCTATTACCATTTGTACAAAATCACTATGTGTTTTAGCTTTTATTGAATGATGCTTCATATGATTTCTATGAAAGTTATGCACATCCTTATAGTCAAAGAAATTGTATAATATTACTTTATCTAAGTCATGAAATACACTTCTAAATGTGTTGTGTCCGAGCAACTGTTTTTCAACACCTCTAAATGCTTTTCTATGATTTATACTGTATTTTACTCTTTCCTTGTTTATTTTAATATATTTTAGGCTTGGTATCATCATGCTTTAATCTCCTCTCTGATGCCTTACCTTAAGGGTGCAAGACGAGACTTGAACTCGCAATTGCCATTACTGGACACCGGAACCACAATCCGGTGTGTCTACCAATTCCACCACCTACACCATATAATCACCCCTAGGAGAATCGAACTCCCATTACTGCCGTGAAAGGACAGTGTCATAACCACTAGACCAAGGGGCGATATATTAATCAACGACTCTGACCAGTACTGACCTGGCTTTCTCTGCATTGACAGTTCAGCGGATTAACCATTTTCCCACAGGGCCATGTTTTTTACATCTTTATTATATTGTATATTCTTTATTTTGTCAAGTAATTTTTATAAATTTTATAAAAAATTTTCACTAACCAAAGTGTTTCTTATAAAATTTATCTCTCTTCCTTAACTTTAAAATCATTATATCACCAATTATTTTCTTTGTCAACACTTTTTAATAAAAAAAGTTTAAAAATTTTTCATCTGTTTTACTTAAAAATGAGCATAGTCTACGGAAGTACTTCAACTGTACCACTAATTTTAAATGCTACAATCCAATCACAATACTCTTTACTTGTCAGCTCATGTTCATGATGTTCATCAATATCACTAAAATCATCACTACTAATGTCACCACTAAAATCACTATGTTCCATATTTAATACCACCTACCTTTGTTTTTTAATGCACATAAAAAGAGCCAGAAGCTTATTTTATAAACCTCTGGCTCTTTATAATATACACTAACTATTATAAATAACTGTTTATAACTTAGCTAACTTAAGTCGTAAACATATAATATGTTTACGTTTCGATATTTGATTGCATACCAATAAACCGTTAATTCGTTCATCACAAATAAAATGGTTATCATGTTCAATATGCTCATCAAAAAATCGATTTGCTAAGTTTAAATTATACATGTTTCTTTATTTCCTTTCTTTCACGCTTGCTTTGTACTTTTCAGATTCTTAATATACATAATATACTCATCAGTAAATTTTATTATAATGTCTAAATTAAATTCATCTTTGATTTCAAATGATTTATCTGCTTCTGTATTGAAATCATTAGTATCTAATAACCCTATACACATTCGTATATCTTTACTTTCGAGATCTAATAATAAATCCAGATGTCTTTCTGCTCCTTTATATGCTATACCTTTATCAAGTTCAAATTGGGCTGATACTCTATTTTTAACTGAAGTATCCCTATCTATACACATCGTTACACCTTTTCCAGTAGTAGCCAATGCTATCTTATTAGCACACTTCTCTAAAATATAAAATAATTTGTCATTACTATGTTGTAATTTCTCTACTTTATTTGGTATTAATTTTGTGTCTTGAAGCTGTTTTTCTACTTTTTTGTCTATTAATCTTCCATTAGATGTTAAGCTAAGATTTACAACCTCTAATTGTTTATGTGCTATTGCATTTTTTAAATCTGTTGATGTTACATCTTGTGTTTGCCCATTAATATCTTGAAGTCTGTAACCATAAATTCTACCGTTATTATCTCTAAATTTTTGAATACATTTATACTGATTCATTTTCTCTCAATCCCCTAAAATTAATTTTATTTATAATTGATTTACATGTACAATTATGTGATTTTCTAAACCTAATGTTTTATTTATATATTGGCATATGAGTATGTTGCAATTCATCCCAAGATTTGGCCCCTACATTTTTAAATTTTATCCAAAATGGACCATGATTTGAACCATTATTTCTTTTTATTAATTCTTCAAAATCATAGTATTCTAACCCCATGTCATTAAGATATTTTCTTATGTCCTGTGCCCCATCTTTTACTACTCTTCTGTTAAACCAATCATTGAAGTTTCTATAGCTAGGACCAAAACAAGCTATCTCCCATGGATAATAATTACCTCCGCTTAAATCCTTAAAATATATAAGTTCTTTATTCTTAATAGAGAATTCACATACCTCTATATTGAAGTAACATAAGGTACCCTCTATGTTTTTAATGAAATAATATTGATCTCTCATGTTATTTCTCCAATCTTTTAAGTATTTCTTTAAAATAAATCTTAGAATCATTATTTGGAAAGCTATAATCTGAAGCTTTAATAGCTTTAAAATTATATATGTTGTTTATATTTATTTTTGATTTGATTATATCAATTAAATCAAAAGGATCCTCTCCATATGGCTCTATATATAAATTTCTCATCCTATCTTCTATACTTTTATATGAATCTCTATAGTAGTCATTTTCAAAAAGACCCATGCCATTATCAAATATCCTAGCTATTTTAAATTTTTTATTATTTATATCCCAAAACACCCCAAAATTTTTTGTATGTCTATCTTTATTTCCCACAAGTATATCAATAATTGCTAAATCTAACATATATTTTAACGCATATTTATTGTCTATACTACATGCTTTTGATATTACTTTAGCACAGAAGTCCATTTTATCTAGTGTAGTTAGTCTTAAAAATTTTGAATCATGTGTTGATTCTCCTAATATTCTATTTAATAATGTCTCAAAAGATATATAGTCGAAACCCTCCATCTCAAAATTATCTGATATAACTGCATCTAATGTTTTAGTACCATCGGATACTTTACAATGTGTTTGTTTTACAGAGTATATATCTAATTTGTCACAAATCTTTGATGCTATTATTTCTACTTGCCAATCTCTCATTAACACGCCAGATAACATTGCTTGTGTTTTTATAAATTTTTCCCTATTGTCTGCATAATACTTAGCTTGATATCCATCAGAACCACTTCTGCAACTTACTTTTTCTAACTGAGTTACATCATATGTTTTAACACCACTCATATATTTTCCCCATAAATTAAAATAACCGCATGTGGCTTCACATAAACTGTAAAATCGCACATGCGGTTTAACTCTGTCTATATTTATAACCAACTGATTTATATTATTCTATTTCACGACAAATAATCCATAATTTGTTCATCATGGATTTCAAATGGCTCAATATCAAATTCAAATCTGCTAGTTA
This sequence comes from Lachnospiraceae bacterium, assembly GCA_017625335.1. Classification (GTDB taxonomy): domain Bacteria; phylum Bacillota; class Clostridia; order Lachnospirales; family Lachnospiraceae; genus Coprococcus_C. Next base: position 7,500 of record JAGALE010000394.1, on the reverse strand, counting down.
CTAAAATTAACATGACTTTATTTCCTTTCAATTCATAAATATATTATAACATATTTTATTTATTTTGTCAATAGAAATGCTATTTTAAATTTATATTACTTTTTAAATTATGTGATATGTCTTCTGCCACCTTTAACATTTGTATAAAATCAGACTTCATATTTACTATACATAATGCATATGATTTTCCATATAATGGAAGTATACTTCCATTAGTCTCTTTTATTTCTAGTGAAAAATGTCCACTATTATTAATTTTATCTATGATAATGTCTAGTTCTAAATAAGCTATTTTATTTTTATAATAAAAATTCCCTGTGTGTGAACACTTAGCTTTAAATGATTTATCCTCATCATATCTTTTTTCAATAATAGTTTTAAACTTCATGTCTTCAGTTAAATTGAGATATTTCTCTAAAAATATCTCAAGCCTGCTTATAAATTCTTCATATGACTCAGCATCATAAGGTCTTTTCTTTTTATCATATTTTATACCATTTTCTACTTTTTTAGGTGCCCCTCCTAGTATCTCAATGTTTTGTAACTGTTTTTCATTTGTATCTACCAACCTATTATCAGAAGTCAATCTTAAATTAATAACGTGTATTTGCTTATTTCTAATTGCCTCTTTAAGATTTTCTGGTTTAACATCTTGTGTTTGATTATTTAAATCTGTCAATTTGTATCCATAAATCTTCCCTGTTTTATCTCTGAATTTTTCTATGCATTTTGCTTGAATCATTAGTCAACCTCCAAGTTTATATCATTACATGCAATATATTTTAAGATTAAATTTTCTAAATTTAGATTTAATTTATTACTTCTTAAGTCATCATATGATTTTAACTCTGTATAATATCTTCCATTTATGTGTAAGTTAGCACCATTAAACCTATCACAGTCTCTAAATACTGTTAAGTATAGTTCGTATTTATTTTTCTGAAGTAATTTCATTATATATTCTAAGTCATCTAACTGATATATTATATTATGTAATAGCCATATACTATCTTCCAACATTGATTCTATATCATGATAGCATTGTGAATATTCTACATTAAGCATATCTTTACCATTATATTGCACATGTATGTTTATAAAGTCTTCAACCACCCACACTACTCTATTTACATGTAATAATTTAGAATTTATTCCCCATATATCTTTTGCAATGTCACCAAACATATAATAAGGCTCATATGTAACGTATTTTTCATCATTATATCCATAATAAGTAAACTCTGTTTTCTCAAACAATGGTTTGCTGTTTATATTATTATGATTACTTTCATTAAATTTTTTCATATCTCTTTTTAGTTGTTTTATTTTCTCTTTTATAATTATATTAGCATCAGCCTTAGCTCTATCCTTATCAGCTTTATCCTTAGCTTTAGCTGCTTTTTTGGCTATCTTAATATCTTCCTTATATTTTCTCTTACTTTTAATAATTTTTTCTTTAATATCATCTGTATATGGTTTTATTGATATGTTATCACTGAATTTTATTTTATATATACTCCAAGGTATGAAATTACCAGATGTATGAACTGATGAAGTAACTTTAATATATACATCTATATTATCTACCTTATGACATAGTCTTTTAAGGTCTTCAAAATTTACTAATAATTCATTTGTCCCATTACTTAGTTTAACTGCTAATGTAGCATTCATTCTCTTAATATTATCACTGTATGAATCTGTAAATTCTATTGATTTCTTATATAATTCTACTACATTAAATTCAGGATTTAATGCTTTTGCCTTTATTATATAATGTCTATATACTGTTTCATATTCTCTTTTATAATCTAATTTTATACCTTGTATTCTTAACCCCTTTTCCTTTAATACTTTCTCCATTTTATTATGAGTATTAAAAGTATCTAATCCGTCTTTATCATCAATTAATTTTTTATCAGAAGATAATTTAAGGTTTATAACATTAATTTGATTTTTCTCTATAGCATCCTTAAGATTTTTGGCACTAATTTCTATTGTTTTACCATCAATATCTATTAGCTTATATCCTATTATTTTTCCACTGTTATCTCTGAATTTTTCTATGCATTTTGCTTGAATCATATTGTCACCTCTATATATTATACTTACATAATTCGTTAGTTAAATTTGAATCCATCTCCATTATTATGTTAGTTACCTCTGATGTTGTTAACTCGTATAGCACAGTCTTATTACATAATCTGCCTAAATTTATAGGTATAATGTTACCATCTTTTTCTATAACTGCCCTCAAAGCTATATACTCATGTTGTTCATTTGATACATTATTTTTATGGAAAACTTTACAAGCTAGTTTAATTGTACCCACTGTACCTAATCTTATACTATAACTATATGTTGTATCAAACACTTTGTTCTGTTTTATTTCTAATTCTGAAATATAATTCCCAATTGTATCTATTGTATTTACTATTTGTTCATTATTAACTAAATTTATAAAAGCCGCAACTATCCTGTTAGCATTATTTCTCTCTCTTTGACTTTTCTCCCTAAATGTTAATTGTTTATCCTTATATCTTACACCTTCTAAAGTAAGTATCTCATTTAATGTACTTGCTAACTTATCTATGCATGCTGATGTACCTACTAATGCCCTTGTAACAGTGTAAGGTACAGTGTTACTACCATATACAGCAGCTTTAATAAACATTTCGTTGTTTAATGTATTACACTCTATTTGTAATATGTCTTTTGTACCCCAGTTAAGTCTAAATGTAACTCTATCCCCTGTCATTATATTATCTCTATATATTGTTACATATATTCCTTTAAATGTACTATACTTACATAGTTTTGCTTTATCTACAAAATCCATCAATAATTTATATATTCTACCCTCTATCTTAGTATCATTATTAATACCATCTGCTATGTTGACTAATAGTTTAAATACTAATCTATTTCCAATATGATTATATATTTCTGGATCTATCTTATCTATATTTATATTTACTCGCTCTAAATCATTTAAATTATTATTACCTTTACCTTGTATGATCATTTTACCATTTTGATTGCCTACCTTAGCATTTTCTAATAACCCTACACCAGCAAAATGTAATGCCAACTCTTTACCCAAGTATCTATATTGTTCATCCCTATTATCTGTAATGTAACCTACAACTTCTGTTCCGTACATAACCCTCTTTATAATGTTAGCCATACACTCTCCTCCTACAAATTAATAAAAAATAAAAACTACCTATTATTCTGTAATAGGTAGTTTTTATAGTAAAATTTATCTATCTTGGTTGTTCCTATCAATCAATAAGCTAGATCCATTCACACAATTAGGTGATATTAGTCCACATCTGTAGTCATTTTTATTTATTTCAACTGTATCACCTGCTTTTATTAATTGCTCGTCTACTTTTATGTTATATTTCTTTATATTTTTAATTATAACTCTTTCTATATTATCACTCCAACTATATATCTCCATGGAAGTTCCCTTAGGAAAATATCTGAAATCCACTAATCCATACTCCATGTATAGTATACTGTCTTGGAACATACCAACATGTATTTCTGGTTCTACAATGCCAGTTTTTCCGTCTATATTATATGCAAGTGCATTACCAGAATTAATACTTGATACTTCTAAATAGATTGAATTTTCTTTATCCTGAATTAATGAAATTAGTCTTTTGTTTTCTTCTTCTTTTTTCTGATTTAATTCTTTTTCACCTTGCTCAATTAATTCTAAAAAATACTGTTTTCTAGAATCATTTAAGCTATCATCAGCTAATCTATTAATAAGTAAGGCTAATTTATATAATTCTGGCTGAATATCACCTACCTTAGTCATATCATTCTTTATAAATTTCTTACTTAAATATTTTAATGGACATACATAAATTGAATTATGTGTTTTTACTCTTAATATATCATCATTGTATGATATTACTTCTGTTATCTCTGATGTATGAGACACATTTGCATTTAGACCTAATTTTGGATGATTATCTGCTATACCAGATAGATATGCCCAATTATTACAAATATGAATCATCCATCTGCTCATGTTTATTATTGGAATATCCACGAAATATACCCCTTTTCTTTAATTTTTTATTATGTTTTTATTCCTTTCTACACTGTTATTAACTTAAATACTTCTGTCATATCTCCATCTATGAATAAGTCAGTGTAAATTGCTTTATCTACATTACCTTTATTTATAAGTACTAAATACTTACCAGTAAAATAATCTATCATACCAGCTGCTGGATAAACAGCTAAAGATGTACCTGCTACTATTAACATATCTGCTGTTGCTATTGCATTATATGCATCATTAGAAGCTTTTACAGGTAATGGCTCACTATACAATGTAACATCTGGTCTAATCATTCCACCACACTCACATTTTGGAATAGCATCAGTACTATTAAAAATGTAATCATATGGAAACTCTTTCTTACACTTAGTACAATAACATTTTTGAGTTGTTCCATGAATTTCTATTACATTTTTACTACCTGCTTTTTGATGTAACCCATCAATGTTTTGTGTTACAATAGCTTTAAGCTTACCGAATTTCTCCATCTCAGCAAGTTTGTAATGAGTAATATTAGGTTTAATATCTCTTGTATCCATTTTCTGTCTATAAAATTCATAGAATACCTTTGGATTACAGTACAAACAGTGTCTGTCTAACAAATATTCTGGCTGATACTTTTCAAATTGTACATTGTGCTGATTATACAATCCATCTTTACTTCTAAAATCAGGTATGCCACTAGCTGTTGAAACACCTGCCCCTCCAAAAAATACTATTTTATTTGATTCTTTAATCATGTTGTTTAAAATATTGATTTTCTTTTCTAAATCACTCTGCATTGGTACATTCATTTTGTATATCTCCCTTAACTTCAATGACTAATTAAATTACATCTCTATATCCCTAAAATTCATATATGTTTATCTAATTTCCAAGTAGTAATCTCTTACTTTGTAATTCAATGTAGTCTCAAAAGTATGTAATAATTTTATATATTCTGACTTAGTTATTGCTCTTGTTTTAATGTCAAGTGTTGATGTCAGATTCCTATGTATCTTATTATATATTTTATAAAATTCATAGGAATCTCTGTAATAATTTTTATATCTTATATATTCTTCTATTAACTCTTTAAGCATTTCCCAGTACTTTTTACCACAACTATGTGTTGTTATACTGTCTACTTCTCTTTGACAATAGCTTATTAACTCTTTTAAATTATTTAATCTTTCTCTATCTGTCATACCTCTAAACTTACTCTATCATGTATTTACAATCATTGCTTGATGCCATCATATTTAAAATCTTTTTCTCATTCTCGCTTAAATCTGACATCCCAAACTTAGTTGTTCTTAGTAATATATTATCAAGGTCGGTTAACCTCATCTTATATCCATCATCATGTAACTTAATTATTGTATTCTGTATTTTATTTATGATGTCAGAATAAAATTTGTTAAGATCCATATCAATAATTATCTCAATGTCACCTTGTTGTCTTGAAGGAAATTTATCCAATTGTTTTAATGCACCATATTCAAACATTGGTACTCCCCAAGTTAAATTTGAAAGATATACATAGCTATTTTTACTAACTATCTTCTCAATATTTTTGTCTATTGCTTCAATACTCTTGCTGTATATCTCACTCAAAGTTAATCTTTCATAGCCTTCAAGTACGTCAGAGTTAAATATTACTCTTCTAATAGGCTCATTATCCAACACTAAGTGATATAATTTATCATAACTTTGCCTTCTATTATAGTTATAAGTCATATCAAATGGTTTATATAGTTCACCTAAGTATATTTCATCTATTGTCAATGTTACATAGCTTTTTCCAATTTGCCATTTTGAAGTTTTTTTCTTGCTTATAGCCTTTTTAATTTGTGCATCATTTAGTGCTTCTCTGTATTCTACCATATTTTTTGTAAGCACTCCTACACTTCCACTCTTTCTAGCTAATATAACTTCTGAGTTACATTTTCCATTAACAAGTGTATTTTGTAACAAAAATGTAAGTAATAAGTTTGAATCTATTCCTATTACACATTCCAACCCTGTCTCTAAATGCTTTATTAAACAGTTCCAAAATGATAATTTTCCTCCCTGGCTACTACTATTTGCACTATCTAATAACTCAATTGTAAATCCCTTATTTTCAATTGTAACTATATTAGGTTCTAATACAACAGTATCATATTTATTTTTTAAATCATCAGCTTTAATATATTTAGTATCAGTACCCCAATTTTTAGCTGTGTCTAACTGCTTTTTATTTCTAGGATCTACTACATATCCTTGTGGATATCCATATCTAGGGTGTTTTTCTTGCTTAATTACTAATGTAATATTATCTAAAATATTCCATCCATTATATTCATTATATCCCATCATTAACTCCTACTCACTAGTATCATTTGTTATTTTAAGTATATTTATTTTGCTATCCTTAGCTCTAATGAATTTAGTTCCATATAAATCATTGAATGCTTTCATGTATTTTTCCATTTTCTCATCCCTAAATTCATCTACTCTTACGAGTTTTAATGCTTCATACATGTCTTCAAATATTTTCCAAAATATAGCTTGTTCCATCTGTGTATTATATAAATATGATGTATCTATATAATTACATAGTATTCTATAAGCAGGAAGCCATGCTTTTTCTAAGTGTATATTATCTACCTTAACACGATCGGAAGCCATCATATCATCTTTTGTTGCTATATTATATAATCTGTCTAGCACACAATGGCTATCTATTGTTAATATATCTGATAAAGCTTGTATATAACTACCATTATATCTTGCCAACATATATTTATCTATGTCTTTATACTTCTTATCTCTCAATTTTTTGAAGCTTGCATCTATATTAAACCAGACTTCTAATACACTATATGCTCCTTTCTTGAATTCTGTTTCTTTTACCTTCATATACATGTATTTTTCATATTGATATAGTATCATATTAACTGTAAATAAGTCTGTTTTATTTAATCTCTTTATTATTTTAGCTATATCATTAGGTAAATTATTTTCTATACTATGCTGTGTTAATTCATCTGCTAGTTTATCTGTCTCTATACATGAATTAACACATTTCATAATTGCACCAGTACCTATACCTACAGGTGATACACTACTTAATAGAGCATCAGAGCTTAAGTCTACAGCTGTACTTAATGCCTTAATAGCTTTATTTGTTCCTCTATTCTTGAAGCATTCTTTAATCTTTTTAATTAATATTTTAGTTTCTTCTGCCTTTTCTAATAGAAATTTCTCATAATCTCCTGTTCTATCTTTACCACTCACTGATTGTAATCTCATATAATCATATGAATCAAGTTTTTCTAATGTATCAATAAGTTCTTCTGCTTGTCTTCCACCACTCCTAATACTGTGCACTATACTACTTCTATCACTATTTAGTTTATTTGTAAATGCTATATATCCTGTTCTAAATGGTT
>JAGALE010000393.1 GCA_017625335.1 Lachnospiraceae bacterium | reverse complement strand
TTCAATGAGAACCTCATCCGCAACCACCAAAGCTTCCATCTCATCATCACTTAACGCTTCCTGTTGCTTTCTCTTTAGTCTCTGTTTCTCAAACACATCCACATACTGTTGCAGAGTTTCCGAAAATCTGTCAATCCTGCTCTTGTTTGCCTTGAAAATATCAGGCATTGGTCTGAAAGATACATTGTAAAATATTAAAGGCATTGGGTCTTCTTTGGAATATCTGGTGGCATTACTTTCATCAGTGGGTCCCTCAGATGCAACCCTGAGATTTCTGTACACCGTGGTTCCCCCAACCTCTAGCATCATTTTGTACTCTCCATCACTAACAGCATCCAGCTTGTCGGTATCATTTATATAAAAATGTCCCAGCTTTAAAGCAATATCTGTAAACTCACAGATGGTAGCACTATCCTTGGTAAGAAGGGTGGCTCTAAGTTCTCGCTCCTTGGTCTTTTGTAGTACCACTCTGGCAGTCTTCACATGATTGGTATCTGTCCTTCTTAGTCTATTCAGGAACTGGACAATATCCAAAGTGGATATCTTTGGACTGTCAAATGCTGCTATTGGAACTATATTTTGTGGATACAGAGGGATGTTGACCCCAGCCTCAAGGACACTTGTTGTTAGGACGCCATCCATTACACTGGCATCAATCTTAGAATTATCCACTATGTCGGCATAGGCTTTGGTATTTTTATCCTTCGTAGTAATACGAACCATTCTTTGGGGCATATCCTTTATGAGACTGTCTATCTTCTCCTTGTCGTTCCATCTGATAAAAGGGAACTCTTTACTATAATCAAGGGTCTTGATATATTCAGCCACATCATCCGTTAGAACAATCTCCACCTTATCAATCGTAGGAGTTGGGTCAGTAGGACTAAACTCCACCACCTCATCAAAACGAAACAAGCTGGCAGGCTCTGGAGTTGCAGACACTAACAATACATTTTCAAACAGCCCCTCCTGTATATAGGAAATCAATGACTTTATTGCCTTCTCTCTAAAGAGAAGCTGTGTAGTCAGTAAGTGACATTCATCCAACACTAAATGAAACTTTTCATTATTTCCCAAAAGGCTCTGCATTCTACCATAATCATCAATTTCAAACATCTTTTCATAAGTGGAAGCAATGAGCTGGCTGTCCTTATCCAGGATATCACCACCAACCATCCTACTGACCCCATCCTTGTTACCAACCTGTAAAGTAAGGGTTCTGGTGGGTAATGTAAAAAACACCTTTGCATCTTTGTCATTCTGCAACATAACTTTGGCTCTTTCTATCAGGGAGTGGCTTTTCCCTGAGCCAGTGGGAGCAACAATCAGTTTTATACCACTACTGTTAAACAGTTCATCCAGCACCTTTTCATTTTCCTTATTATCAAGAAGATACCTGTCATATTTGCAGTTTCTGACTCTTTCACAGTAATGTCCATCCCCATATATCAAGTCACGAAACGCCCGTTGCTCATACATTAATCTTTCAGCTTTACTCATAGTACATTCATCCTTTCTCTGTGCAGAAGGTAAGTTACGCCGGAACGGCGTAACTTACTGCTGACACTTGTATCTAAATTAATTCAAACCAAACTTTTTCTTATATGCTTCTTTCATTCTGGCATAATTGGTCTTAAACTTTAATTTTATTGCATTAGCCATTTCTGTGTTCCAAGTATGATAATAAGGGTTAAATGCAATAGAAAAAGCATAAACCAGTTTTTCACAATTTGTATGTGAAAGCCATATCATATATCTACTTTCAATAACCATTACCTTGGCATAAAAACCATCTCCAAGGTCAAGATTTTCCACTTCTGTTCCAATACATTCCATATTGCTTCTATAATTCATTTCTTTATTAAAGTTGTAGATTTCAGTAAAATCAAATTTATATGTGTACATAATCACTTTCTCCTTTATCTGTTGATAGGTTCCCCCTAATGGGGAGGAGTTCCTCTTGGAACTCCCATAAGGTCAATAAGTATTATTCTTCTACTTCACCAAAGAGTTTCATATAGTTGTCAGCATCCATATGTACCACTGCCCACTCTTTAGCTTCATCTTCTGTATAAGGAATAATCATTTCACCATATGCCAGCCCACCACAGACTTGTTCTGCATATTGTGTCATAGGACCGCCTTTTCCATATAGGAAATATTCTCCCGTTTTCTTTTGATACAAGGTCTCATGTACAACCTCAAAGTCTCCTCCTGGGAAGCCATTCCAATAAGTTGCAACTGTGTTTGCAGTTTCAGTGTTATAAAGTTTACCATTGATAATTTTTTTCATGTTCTTCTATTCCTTTCTTTTAAACTTTTGTTACAGCAGAAAATAATTTCTACCGACATACCACTATTGGTTATGTATATACCCTTCAGGCAACAAAAAAAGACACCTACATAGGAGCCTGTTCACTGCAATACAAAAAGACCTTCAACATAAGAAAGCTACCTACTCTGGGTACACTCTCTTTACTATGTTATTAAGTTCTTTTTTCATTGCCTAAAAGGCTTGCCAATTTAATGGCTCTTCCTATGTATGTGTCTATAAAAGACATTAATGATATATTCTTTACTACAAAAAGATTATACCACATTTTTCCAAACTTTTCAATAGTTTTGCATAAATTTACTTATTATTTTTTGTATAATATGTACAAAAATAATTTTACATTTATAAAAATTTTGCCTCTAGCTTAAAGATTTATGAACCATTTTTCAGGGACACTATCTCGTCCCTCGTTTTGGGATAACAGAATGCTAACTTTATCAGTAAAATCAAGGTTTTCAGCACTTTGGAGACTTCAAAAATGGCTGTT
>JAGALE010000392.1 GCA_017625335.1 Lachnospiraceae bacterium | reverse complement strand
TTCAATGAGAACCTCATCCGCAACCACCAAAGCTTCCATCTCATCATCACTTAACGCTTCCTGTTGCTTTCTCTTTAGTCTCTGTTTCTCAAACACATCCACATACTGTTGCAGAGTTTCCGAAAATCTGTCAATCCTGCTTTTATTTGCTTTGAAAATATCAGGCATTGGTCTGAAAGATACATTGTAAAATATTAAAGGCATTGGGTCTTCTTTGGAATATCTGGTACCATTACTTTCATCAGTGGGTCCCTCTGATGCCACTCTGAACTTTCTATCCACCGTAGTTCCCCCAACCTCTAACCTTATCTTGTACTCTCCGTCACTGACAGCATCCAGCTTGTCGGTATCATTTACATAAAAATGCCCCAGCTTCAAAGCAATATCCGAAAACTCACAAATAGTATCTCCCTCTTTGTTAATGAGCGTTGCTCTCAGTTCTCGCTCCCTGGTCTTTTGCAATACTACTCTGGCAGTCTTCACCTGATTGGATACTGTCCTCCTTAGTCTATTCAGGAACTGGACAGTATCCAATATGGATATCTTGGGACTGTCAAATGCTGCTATGGGAACAATATTATCAGGATAATCTGTGACATTAACACCCGCTTCGAGTACACTTGTTGTTAGCATACCATCCACTCCATTGGCATCAATCCTGGAGTTATTCACTATGTCTGCATAGGCTTTGGTATTCTTATCATCTCTGGTAATACGAACCATTCGTTGGGGCATATCCTTGATAAGTCTGTCTATCTTTTCCTTGTTGTTCCATCTGATAAAAGGAAACTCTTTACTGTAATCAAGACCCTTGATATATTCAGCCACATCATCCACCAGAACAATCTCCACCTTATCTATTGCTGGAGTGGAGTCCGTAGGGCTAAACTCCACCACCTCATCAAAACGAAACAAGCTGGCAGGCTCTGGAGTTGCAGATACCAAAAGTACATTTTCAAACAGCCCCTCCTGTATATAGGAAATCAGTGACTTTATTGCCTTCTCTCTAAAGAGAAGCTGTGTAGTCAGTAAGTGACATTCATCCAACACCAAATGAAACTTTTCACTGTTTCCCAAAAGGCTCTGCATCTTACCATAATCATCAACCTCAAACATCTTTTCATAGGTGGAGGCAATTAACTGACTGCCCTTATCTAAGGTATCGCCACCAACCATCCTACTAACTCCATCTTTGTTGCCAACCTGCAAAGTGAGAGTTCTGGTGGGTAATGTAAAAAACACCTTTGCATCTTTATCATTCTGTAACATAACCTTGGCTCTTTCTATCAGAGAGTGGCTTTTCCCTGAGCCTGTGGGAGCAACAACAAGTTTTATACCTCTACTGTTAAACAGTTCATCCAGCACCTTTTCATTTTCCTTATTATCAAGGAGATACCTATCATATTTGCAGTTTCTGACTCTTTCACAATAATGTCCATCCCCATATATCAGGTCACGAAACGCCCGTTGCTCATACATTAATCTTTCAGCTTTACTCATAGTACATTCATCCTTTCTCTGTGCAGAAGAGTAAGTTACGCCGGAACGGCGTAACTTACTGCTGACACTTGTATCTAAATTAATTCAAACCAAACTTTTTCTTATATGCTTCTTTCATTCTGGCATAATTGGTCTTAAACTTTAATTTT
>JAGALE010000036.1 GCA_017625335.1 Lachnospiraceae bacterium | reverse complement strand
GTTTTGGCTCCATCAGACATTGGTTTTGCATATACATCAAAACCATATGTTTTTATTTGCTTATATTTAGTTCCACCAAATCTATCACTGTCTGATAATGACCAAGATTGTATCTTCTCTTCTGTATCCACAGAACCAGTACAGAATATATCTAGTGTATATTCCTCATCTGCCTGCGGATTTATTATTTTATTAGGTCTAAAATCTATTTTATTTGGTATTGTTGCAAATGTTAATATGTTCTCCAATTCCCATTTTAAAATCATAGGTTGGCTATTACATGCTTGTATAAATTCTGGCATGAATTCATTATAAAAATTAGCTGTTGACTCTTTATTTATTATTTTCTTAAGTACCCAGCTGTATTCTTTATACCCCACAGAGTGTTCAAATAATTCCATAGACGTATTATCACTTATATGCTCTTTAACATATACTATGCTCCATGTATTATTCACAATCCTAAGTGTCATACCGGATTCAGTATCTAATTTAATATGTAATCCCTTATCTACCCACATTACTATCTTATTTTTAGCAAATGCTTTTATAAAATTACCTAATGTTGCATATTTTATATCTGCTTCAATAGCATATAATGGATAAGGCATTGACTTAAAGAATACATCGTACTGTTTTATATATTTACGCACTAATGCAGAATTTATATTTGCCTCAATACCATCTGCTGTACTACTTACAGCTGTATTTTGTAAGGCTAAACCCTCTGCTGCCAGCTCGAATAATTCTATGTTTTCAATATTAATAACCTTGCCATTAACCAATTTTTTCATTTTTATGCTCCTTAATTTATATCTGCTAAAATTTCTTCTTTACTAGGTGTATTTATAACTATATTTTTCTCTATTAATGTCTCAATCGTCTTAATTCTAAAATCTTTGGTATCATCTGGTATAGTATCATCATTATTTATATTATCTATGATACTTTTATAACCGAACCATTTTATACAATATGTGTCTGTTAATCTATCACTAATGTTTAATAATACTTTTAGTATATGTCTCCATATTATTATGTTTGTGTTAATATTATTTATGTTTTTCATAAATTTTTCACTACACAATACTATTAATGACTTATCATGCATCTGTAACACTTTTATACTGTCTACATCACTAGAATAATACACTGGAATCTTATTCTCAAAATACTTACAAAATAATATTTTGTATACATACTGTTTTCCATTATTTATATATCTTATCTGAGTGTTTTTATCTAATAACATTCAATGTGCTCCATTTCTTTCCATTGCCATTACTATATTTGTAGTGTATACACCATTTTCTTTATATATTTCCTTGAATCCTAATTTTTTAGCTAATGCTAATGATGCTTTATTTATACTTTGTATCTTGACTAATATTCTATCAAACCTTATCCGTGACATTATCAGTGACTGTATAATCTCAGTTAACATAAGTGTAGCAAGCCCATTTTTATGATACTCAGGTATTATAAAATATGCCATAGTTATATCGTTTTCTTTTTCTGTTAATGTACATCCACCAATCAATTCATTATCTTTAGTTAATATAATACGTGCTTCACTAGAATTTTTCAATTTTAGCCTGTAGCCTACTATAAGTTTGTAAAGTTCTTCCCGTATGGTATCTTCTGTCATATCTTGATTAAATTTGTAATCTAGAAATTCATTATAGTAATCACTAAGTAGATTTTGTACATAACTATCCATATATGTAAATGTTAATAAATCTATAGTGTATCCACTACATTTAATTGGCAGTAATTCTAATAATATATCTATGCTATACATATTTAGTTTAGTGTTTTACTACACTACTCCTTCTGGTATTCAATGATTTAACCATGTTCTGTGTCTTTTTATTAAAGAATTTAGACGTTCCACCAAGTATATTATCCAACATACTAAACATTTGTTGTGTTTGCTCTCCACGTTTAGTACCATTAATAAATACTTTTTGAGCTGTTATCTCTCTTTTAATTGGTGTATTTGTTTTTTGTAATTTTTGAGATTCTTCTGTTCTATTAAAGAAGTCATCAAAATCATCTAGCCCATCATCAGGTTCATCTATACCTAATTCATCTTCGTTTATATCAAAATCGAATTCGTCATCTTCTTCTTCGGACTCTTCTTCATCCTCAAAGTCTTCATCTCCGAATAATTCGTCAGCATCTATATCTTCTATGCTATCCCCCGAATCTGAATCGTCTTCTTCATCTTCTTCAAATCCGTCATCCCCATCTTCGAACATGTCATCTCCTAGAGAGTCCCAGTCAGTTTCTTCTTCATCACTGTCATCTTCATCTTCAAAGTCATCGTCATCTTCATCTCCGAACATGTCATCTCCTAAAGAGTCCCAGTCGGTTTCCTCTGATTCATCTTCATCTTCTTCAAAGTCATCTGACTCATCGAACATGTCATCTCCTAATGAGTCCCAATCGGTACCCTCCGAGTCATCTTCATCTTCAAAGTCATCTTCTTCAAAGTCTTCTGACTCGTCAAACATATCATCACCTAATGAATCAAAATCATCTGACTCTTCATCTTCATCAATGTCATCAAATTCATCATCTCCGAATAACTCTGATTCATCTATGTCAAATTCATCGTCTTCTTCAGTATCATCTTCGAACTCATCGTCACCGAATATGTCTAATTCTGAGTCTGACATTGAATCAAGGTCATCTAATGAAAAATCACCATCACTTTCATTATCTCCAAAGTCTAATATATCATCTTCATCTTCTATATCATTGTTAAAATCAAGCTCTACTTCATTTATATCTTGTTTATATTCACCGAACTGTTGTTCTAACTCTTCATTTACATTGTCCTCAAATTCTAATTCGAAGTCGTCTTCATCTTCATCATAATCATCTATATCAGCACTATCAATGAATAATTCATTTTCATCAAAGTCATCTTCCTCTTCATCTTCTGACTCATCTTCTTCATCTATATCATCACTCATAAAGTCAGGGTCTATTTCTATATTGTCTATACCCTCTTCATTAAATTCATCTTCTTCATAGTTCTCAAGTTCTTCTCTATATAATTCTTCGTAAGGCATTGTTGCCATACGCATCATTAAAATATTAGCTGCTGATGCTAATACTTCATCATCTTCTATATCCTCTCCTAATGTAGATAAATCTATTTCATTAGCTATATCACTGTTTGTTTTAACTACATTCTTTTTAGGTGAAATTATACTAAGTTTAACTGCACGTGTATTTTGATTAGTAACAGCTTCTAATTCTTCAATATTAGTATCACTTAATTTTAATTTACCCTCCAAGTCTTGAATGTACTTTATCATGTTGAATTGCATATCCAATTCAGCCATTTCTCGTATATCATCTAAAGAATTGCAATCTGCAATCATAGACTGATATAATCTATACTTAACATTTGACATGTAAGGACGCAGTTCTTCTAATCTTTGCTTTATTCTATTTTTAAAAAAGTCTATTTTTGAACTAACCACATCCATAATATTTCCTCTATGCTATTGTTCTTAATGTGTTAATGTAAATTACACCAAAGCTGTCTCTAAGTATTTGTACTCTCGCTTTATCATATTTTGAATATATGATTATAGTTATATTCATTGTTTCGGTATCTATTTTTTCAATTTTAATTATGTAATCCTTTAAATTAAAAAGGTTTGTAACATGTTCTTGTATGTCCTTTATATGAGATAACATATTTGTCTTAATATCTTCAATGACAGCAAGTTTAGTAAACTCTGTATTACCCATTTTTATATATGTTATAATATCATTATCTATACTAATTTCAGTACCTATCTCCTTAATATGAATGATAGTCTCTTTTATACCTTCTTTATTTAATTTATCAAAAGGTATTTCATAATTAATTTTATGTAAATCCAAATCATGTAATAATTGTTCTCTAATTTCACCAAGTTCTACTCTAACTTCACTTGTTAAATTAATACCTACTGCCATGTTAAATATCCTCCATAAACTCTATTGAGCTAATGATATGCTTATTAATTCATATCTATTGTTATTGTTCTTATTTAAAATAAATTTAAAACTTAATTTTAAGTTATCTTCATTTGTAATTGCAACTAATTGATTGTCTTTTTCTGTTACCTCTATGTTATTTACTATATTCATAACTGATTTCAATATTTGCTTTAGTTGTTCAGACCTACTGACACTGGTACTATCACATAAGTTATAGGGTACTGATAATTGATGCAATACACTTAATATATTATATTGTCTGTAACTACCATCTCTTATTAATGCTCTATTAAAAGATATACTGTGTATTATACCGTTATTACATAGAAGTGTTGCTACTAATTTGTCATCTACTTTACCAGTATGCATTCTTATTATCTGATAATGTGATTTGTCTCCATTACTTATAACCTCTTTTATGATTACTGGTACACGAGTTTCCTTCAATGCTGTTATGATATCATTTATATCTCTACCTAACTCAATCTGAAAGCCACTCATTACAGTAAGTGCACGTGATGATATATCCTTATAACGTGTACTTAAAATATACATTTTATCATCTTTTATTGCAATGCATGAATCCTCATTTTTGAACATTATTTTATTTTGCATAACTACATACCTCCACGATTATTACAATCTATCATAAGTATACTAAATATTAATTTATTCTTAATAAATTACTGAACACAACTTTTTCATATAAAAATTGTTGGTAATTTTAACTTAATGTATATGAAATGTCTATATCTTAAAATTCTTAATGTATATCCACTTTTAAAATTTTTAAAATTTTAAAACAACGTCTATTGGTGTAATGTAATACCACTATAAAAATAAATAACTATTTAGTATGATTAGTATGCAATTAATGAAGAATTAACTATTTATCCACTGAATATCAAAATCTCTAGATAATTTAGCTTCTATACCCTTGTATTCAAAATAGTTGTCATATTTACTAATAGGTTCATTGTATAATTTTCTAAGGTATCTTACTAATCCTAGTGTATCATAATTTATAATATCGTATACACCCCTACTATTTCCACCTGCTATATTCTCTTTAATTACAATGTTTCTATCAAATGCTTTACGCTTCTCTTTATAGACTTCTATGTTTATATTTGAATAGTCTATTCCATATCTGTTCAAACTATCTTCTGTAAATGCTTTATAGATTCTATCTAATGATTCCACTGATTTATTTCCAGATGATATAAATTTTATCTCGGATTCTCCTATATAACATATCTCATTCTTATTTAGAAACATAGGACATAATAATGATACCATACTTAATCCTAAATCCAATGATGCCTTCTTTATTTTTTGTTTGACTACTACATCACCTATTATAGATAATGGTAAATCATCTAATGAAGCTAGCAGTTCACATCCCGTTACTCTCATTATATATTCACTGTAAGTACTCTCTAAATCAATTGAGTAATTTGTAAGAAATTTAAGCCCTTCATAATTTGGACTATCAAAATAACATCTTAATTTATAATCACTCTTAAGTTCTGATTTAATTTTAATTGGATTTGTTAATAATTCATTGCTGATATCACTACCACTTATTATTAATGATATCAGTAAATCTGCTGTCATACACTCTGTACAAATTGATTTATTAACTTTATATACTGAATCTTTAATGAATTTTATATATTCTTTCTCATTTTTAAATTTACTAAGTTCTTTTTTATAAATGTCTATATATTTATCTACATTGTACATAACTCTATATAATGTCATTCTATCAATGAAAGCATCCTTATTCTTAATAAAGATGCTTTCATTATCCTTTATTCCTATTATATTACAAATAACTTTTCTACCTGTTTTACTTAATGTATTCATTTAATGTTCCTCGTTATTATCTATAACTCTTTGTATTTTCTTTATTTCTATTTCAGACATGTCTATTCCCAGTTGCTCAAATATATTTAATCTAAGACTCTCATGATATAAACCATTTATTCTAAAACAATATAAGTTGTTTTCACTTAGTATTGCAAATGTTTTATATCCAATACTGTTTGGATTATCATAATCCATATGAACAAATAGCTTTTCATCTGTTGTCTCAATTAAATCTTCAGCGAAACAACCAAATTTTTCATTATTTATATGAGATATATAAATGTATTCTATATCTTCAGACATGTTTTTTACTCTTAATATTTTATCATCTTTACTGTATACAATGCCTGGTGAGTTATTTACTTCGGGTATTTCCATTATATTTAGCTGACCTACTTCATCAAAGTTAATGTACATACCTTCTAGCTTATCAGATTTATGCATTGAATATTCCATATTTAACAATGGTGTTTGTAATGATTCTATACTAAGTTTGCCACCACCTAATGTCTCTGATAACATTAATATTGAATTATCATAACTATTAGCTAATGTCTTAACTTGTGTTGGATTGCTACTCTCCTTAAACCTCAACCCATTACGTTGCATCAAGTTTGTATTTATACCATATGGTAATCTGTTGCATAACAATAGTTCTTTATTACCAGTTCTCTGCTTATTAATCCTTTCAATAAATACTGTTGTATCAGTTATACTGAAGCTCCCATATTGTGTATTTTTATCTATTAAAAATTCTTCGTTCTCTATCATGTAATAATCTGATTTAGTATTGAGATTATTCTTTAACCAAGTTATGTTTTGTAACTCCACATAAGTATTATTTAATGTATTTATACTAATACTGTTTATATTATAATCTAACTCATTTGTTTCTTTATTCATAGAAACGTTTAAAGATGTCTTTACACTATCTTTAACTCTTAAATCTACGTTAGACTTATTTTTAATATCTGATTCATTTATAACTAACAGTAATAGTATTGTAGCTGCTGTTATTGCATATATAAATCTGATGTAATTGTTTAGTACTACACTTTGCTCTTTTTTATTTCTAAAAAATCTAATTGTTCCCTTGGCTTGTTTATATACTTCTTTACGTATATTTCTTAATCTTCTCTGCTCATCTTCTGTTATTTTTCTAAGTGACTCTGATTTTTTATACAGATTAATTAATTCTTCATCTGCATCTAAGTCTATCTACTCTAATCCATCATCACTATCACTTAGTTTATAATTCTTTTTATAATGTTTTTTGATTAGCTCTTTATGCTTCAATTGAATTTCTACCACTCTGCTATTACATTTTAAAGTAGTTATTCTATTGTTCATTAACATTCTCTGTTTTTTCTCCTGTCTTATTTCTAATTGTTACTACTTTATCAACTGCATATATAAATGCTACTAATTCTGCTACTATAAAAATAATTGAATCAAAAGGAATCTTACCAAGCTTAGTTAAATTGTATATTGTAAACATTTCCATAAACAATTGGAATCCGAACAATTCATATGTAAAATCAGATGTTGTTATTATACCTATCAATGTTAACAAAGGAAGTGTTATTGCAATTGAACTATATAATCTAAATCCCATATCCTTACTCATAATGTCCAACATATCACTATTGGTAAGTGTCATAATCATTGTTATCATTGAACAATATACTATCAACTTTGCCCACCATTTAACTTTAAATGCTGTTCTTTCTATTGTAATTATCTTTTTAAATTTATTTATTATGCTTACTTTTTCTTTACTAAGTTTCAATTGATTAGATATTATTGTCATTTGTATTAAAATACCAGCTACTAATAACAATCCCATTGAACCAAAGCTACTAACTTCAAGTTTTGCATTTATTAAATCATACAGTACTGATATTAATTTTGATGTCAATATAACTAATAATCCGTATATTGGTTTATCAACTATTAGTACATACCCATATAATACCAATGTGTTTATAAGTGACTCAAGTACAGAATTTAAAATAAATAATGCTGTATTATCTATCTTTTCATTGAACCACAAGTTACATAATGTTAATACCACAAATATAATAGATGTTTCTACTAATTCTCTATGTCTAGTTTTCATTTCAATTTTCTCCCTAATTTATTTTATAAATTATTTTTAATATAATAAAGTTGTCATTAAAGTTATAATTTTAATTCTAATGGTCTATATCTGTATATATTGTTTTTATCATCTATACAACATGATATATAATTAATACCTTTGAAAAACAACTTTGAATCTCCACTGTTCATTTCTTCAAATTCCATGTTCCTATCAAATTCAAATCGGTTATCATTTAATAATTCTATTATTTCATTTATGTATAGTTTATTATTATAACTGATTATAATACCAGGTTTAGTTTCCTCTAATCCTGTAAAGAAACTATTTTTATTGTCTATTGCTCTATAATCCTTAAGCACAAAAACATACCCTACTATATCCATATTATTGAACAATACACCAACTTTATATACTTGCATATCAAACATTAAACATCCGTCCGAGTCTAATACGTCAAAGTACTCGCCTCTCTTTGTTGTTTCATTATTCCAACT
>JAGALE010000391.1 GCA_017625335.1 Lachnospiraceae bacterium | reverse complement strand
CCTTATATTTTTCTAGTGCATCTTTGCCATTTACACCCTCACCTGCTACTATATACCCGTTCCTTGTTAAAATATCCTTTAGCATCATTCTCATAAATGCTGCATCATCCACAATTAAAATACGCTTAGCCATTTCTATTTTCTCCTATCAAAAAAATTTATAATAATTAATTATTATCTATCAATGACATTTCTGAAGTATTTCAATACGGTTATAAAAAAATAGTCACAGATACTAAATACAACTAACGTATATTATATTCAATCTATCTATGACTATTTAGCTTGTTTCTAATCTACTTTATTTAATTCTCTCGCCCTTCTGATAAGCACATCAGTATCATTATCTATCTTCTCATCTATAACTTCTTCTAATAATGAATGTAATATTTTTCCTATTTGTTTACCAGGTTTAATTCTAAGCTCTTTAATCAATATATTGCCATTTATATTAAGTTCCTTAAGTGAAAAGCATGACTGCTCAGCTATTATTATTTGCATTAACTCTTTTATCCTAGGCACGTCTAAAGAATGTTTCCACTTATTATCAGGAAATATATGGTCATCTATATCAGCTTGTTTTAGTATGAACCAATCTTCTAGCATGTCTATTCCATGTTTATTCATAGCTCTTTTAACAGATGCTTTTGTATTAGCAATTGTTATGTCATGATATTTAACTAGGTCTAACACTCTAGTTGACTGTTCTACAGTCAATCTCAAATGTTTGTCTAATATATTTTTAGCTATTTCACAACTAACTTCAGGATGTCCGTAAAAATGTCCATATCCATCATCACCTACTACATATGTATCTGGTTTACCTATATCATGTAGTAATGCAGCTAATTTAATTTCAAACTTATTAGATTTACAATTATCTACTACGTTTAATATATGTTCATATACATCATGCTTATGATATTTATTATTTTGTTCAAACTTGAAACATTTTTCCAACTCTGGTATTATTTCTTTTATTATGCTTGAACATATCATGAACCATGGTGTTATAGGTTTTCCACAGGTTAATATCTTATATAATTCCTCTGTTATTCTTTCTTTAGATACTCTATCAAGTGATTTAGCATGCTCTCTCATTGCTTGCAATGTTTCACTTTCTATATCAAACCCAAATTTGATTGCAAATCTTAATGCTCTTAATATTCTAAGTGAGTCCTCATTAAATCTATCTACAGGATTTCCTACCGTTTTTATTTGACCTCTACCATATCCCTTAATATAATTCTCTAAATCCTTTTGACCTCCAAAATCATCAATAAGTACATTGTTTATAGGGTCATACGCCATAGAGTTAATTGTAAAGTCTCTACGTTTTACATCTTCGTGTATCTCAGATACATACTTTACTGCATCAGGATGTCTACCATCTGTATACCCAGTATCTGCTCTATATGTTGTTATCTCATACTCTGAGCCTCCTACAATAACATTAACTGTTCCATATTGCACTCCTGTTAAATGAATTTTGAACCCATTGCGTTTAAGTACACCTACAATTTCATCTGGCTTTGCATTTGTACAAATATCCCAATCATGAGGCTCTATACCTATTGTCATATCACGTACACACCCACCCACAAGATAAGCCTCATATTTACTGCTATGTAATTCTTGTATTAAATCCATTGCAGTGAAAGGTATTAATTCTCTGTAACTAGGTATATGTCTCATGTTATATCTCCTATTCTATTGTTTCTCCTTAAACAATCTGTTGTTTATAATAAGTTCGTCTAATGTAACTGGCATATAATTATTAATCATACAACCTGCATTTAGTGCTCTATCATATTTTTTCATAAAATGATACACATCATTTGTATTGTTGTGTATATGTACATAAATGTGATAACTTCCACGATAAAATCATTTCTTCATACCTTTAATCTACTCCAGTGAATATACACTTAAGTGTCCCTAGTATGATTATACCAATCCCAGGTATAATCATAATTGCTTTAAGTTCATCTATACCTAGACCAAACAATACACATCCTAGTATAGTTACTAAACCCCAAAGATTTGATATATTAAATAATTTTTTCACTGTGCACACCTTCCTTACTAATGTTTAACTATTACTTTATCTATAAGCCCATACTCTAATGCTTCCTGTGCTGTTTTCCAATTGTCACGCTCCATATCAACTAAACAATCTTCATATTTGCGTCCACAATTTTCAGCAATGATTCTTGTTAATTTTTCTTTTGTTCTTAAAATATGTCTACAAGCAATTTCCATATCAGTTGCTTGTCCTTTAGTTCCACCTAAAGGCTGGTGAATCATAATTTCAGCGTTAGGAAGTGACATACGCTTGCCTTTTGCTCCACCTGCAAGTAAGAATGCACCCATACTTGCTGCCATTCCCATACACACGGTGTTAACATCACATTTAATGTACTGCATTGTATCATAGATTGCCATGCCTGCTGTTACACTTCCACCAGGACTATTTATGTACAGAAAAATATCTTTTTCTGGGTCCTCTGCCTCTAAAAATAATAACTGTGATACAACTAAGCTGGCTGTCACGTCATTTACTTCATCCGTAAGCATGATGATTCTATCCTTAAGTAGTCTAGAATAAATATCATAGCTACGCTCTCCTTTATTTGTCTGTTCTACTACATAAGGTACTAAGCTCATTTTATTATCCTCCATGTTATTAAAAATCATAATCTATATTTTTACAGCATATTCTTTTTAGTTCTTCATTTTCTTTACTTAACTTTTCTATTTTATTCCTTTGTTCATATAATAGTTGATAAGGACTATCATTAAATAACTTAGCAGCATTCTCTATAAATTCTCCTAAATTCTTGTTACATGTTGACTTTTCCTTAATGAATTTATTACCTTGTATATAAGCAGTTCTACTACTTATAAGATGACCAAATTCATCATACTTAGTAATAATACATTCACCATGTAAATAATCGCAAAGACTGCCACCATAGTTGCACAACCCATAATAGCATTCATCATATGTGTTATATATTACTACACTTGGTATAAGCACTGCACCTACACCAAAACCATATCTCTCGTAGTTCTGTTTATATGTTAACTCAAGCATCTGTTCTGACCCACTAGTATTACACTTATATCTTCCATTTTGTACTACACTATTAGTAAAATACAGTAAATCAAATCCATTATGCCTAAAATCTTCATAGCATGCATTTATATCATCAATAGGAGGTGTATAATCCCAGAAATATATTACTTCATCTGTAAAAGCTTTATATTTCTTTGCTCCACATTTTTTTCTGTTAAGTTTAGGTAATTGTCCATATTCTCTCTTTAATGATGTATGTTTTAATCCAATACTCCTTGACATTTTAATTATCCTCCATGTTGTTAATCTTATAATCCCTGACTATCTCTTGATAAATCTTCTTCATCATATACATGACCGTATGAGTCTACTTTTCCTACATAAGCTAGGTTATTATTTTCTTTATCCCAACCATATAATTTATCACGTTCTTCTAATGCATCAAATGCTTTTTGTTTGGCTTCTTCGCTCCAATTTCTCATATCAGGTAAGCTCATTATTTCTCCTCTGTATTCAATTCACTTCTCTGGATTACATCCAATTCATACCCTGTATCTTTGTTATTCTCATTCTGTTCCATATACATAAATTCTTCGTATTTTACACATAATTCAAAGTATCTATCTATATCCTTATTTACTCTTGTTCTTACAACTCCTGTCTCTATTAATTCTTCCCCATTGAAGAATGCTGATGTATGACTAGGATACCATGCTTTTTCAATACCTGACCATCTATAGTCTTTAACTAAATATGCATCCTCTTCTATTTTTTCAAGCACCACTTTTCTATAAGGCTTTACTACTCCTTTATTATTTTTAAAGAATACTTTCTTAATACGTAAATTATTGTTTATCACTGTTTACACCTCTCTATCCTTAAGTTTATAAGCTACAACATAATAGTCTGCCTTATCATATTTAACAGGTAAGTCTTTATATAATAATACAATAACATTTGCACTAGATGTATCAATATATCCATCTACAAGTGCCTTCTTAAGTATCTTATTTGTATCTTCTACCGT
>JAGALE010000390.1 GCA_017625335.1 Lachnospiraceae bacterium | reverse complement strand
TCAAAATAATAATTTAATTCATCTTCTATATTTTCAACCTTATATGAATAGTAATCAAAGATATCATCCTTTTGGGCTATACTCATAAGGTACCTATCACCATTACAAATAAGATATACTCTATCAACATTATCAGCAGCTGTTCTAAATTTAAGTGTTACGCTACCACCTATCTCCACCTCAGCCGGTGTTCTATAAAACTCTGTACCATCTGCAAACAGTGCTACAAAATTAAGAGCCGGTTTAGTGTTGAATATATAATCAAAATTCTTCCTAGCTTTTGATACTCTATCCGTCATAGACATTATGACTTCCTCCCACTTTCTTTCACCACTTGTCAGTGCAGCGATACACATAATATGAGTCATCCCTCTCAAACAAAGTGTGTGTATCAAACACATAACTAATTACTGTCTATTTTAATACAATATGGAAAAATTAACAAGAAATATATTTGCGCGATGCAATGAGCTATACTGTCCACTGTCTAAATTGCTCATCGGGTGTTCGCACACGTAAGAGCATATTTAGACAGTGGACAATAGGTTGCACGCCGCGACACTGAGCATACGCAGTATGCGATGTGTCGGCATAGCTTACAAAAAAGTAGAAGAGGACAGCCACCGTTCGACTGTCCTCTTCGGAGAAGGTATTTTGTTACTTATGGGGTGTAGCAAAAAACTATATAATGTATTGGGGGGTTACAACGGTTATTATAGCAGATTGCTTCTAAAAAACAATAAATAGTCTGCCCAAACATTATTTTTATTTTTGGAACTTTTTATACATTATGCACCAATAACAAAAGGGTTTGAAAGCTTTCCAAACCCTTTTTTGTGATTTTTGCACAAGTAAATGGTCATCATGTGTAAAATATTACCAACTACTTGTTGTCTTCTTCTGCAGAACCCGTAGCCTTTGTAGCCTGACTTTCTTCGTTTTCTACATTTTTTTCGCTATTTTCTACATTATTTTCTTCTTTTGCTATCCCATCAGTTGCATTAACTGCCACATCTTCCTGTGAATCTATATCAGCTTCAGAAATATTTTTATCGAACAACGCCTCAAACTCAGGTCTGTCAATACGTTCCTTCTCAAGAAGCTTCTTGGCACAGGCATGGAGAACATCTATATTCTCCTGTATAATGCGCTTTGCCTCATCGTAGCAATACTTTATAATCTTTCTTACTTCCTTATCGATAAGCGCTGCAACCTCGTCACTGTAGCTTCTGGAATGCCCAAGGTCTCTTCCAAGGAATACCTCTTCACCACTATCAACCTCATAGTTAATAAGACCTATCTCATCAGACATACCATACTTAACTACCATAGCCTGAGCCATCTGTGTAGCCTGCTTAATATCCTGAGATGCACCGGTTGTAATATCACCAAAGATAAGCTCCTCTGCAATTCTTCCGCCAAAGCTGACCTGTATATCCTGGAGCATCTTCTTCTTAGTCATAAATACATTATCATTCTCCGGAAGTGGCATAGTATATCCACCTGCACCACGACCATTTGGTATGATGGAAACAAGATGCACAGGACCCACCTCGCTTAAGAGATGGAACAGTATAGCATGACCTGCCTCATGGTAGGCTGTAATTTCTCTAGTCTTCTGCGGAATAAGACGGCTCTTCTTCTCGCCACCTATGCCAATCTTAACAAAGCTCTTATCTACATCTTCCTTCTTAATGTACTGACGATTTTCCTTAGCCGCTGCTATAGCAGACTCATTCATAAGGTTTTCAAGATCAGCACCTGCAAAGCCTGCTGTTGTTCTTGCGATTTCATGAAGATCCACATCCTCTGCAAGAGGCTTATTTCTAACATGAACCTTAAGTATTGCTTCTCTACCCTTAACATCAGGTCTTCCAACTAAAACCTTTCTGTCAAAACGACCCGGTCTAAGAAGTGCTGGGTCAAGTATATCTACTCTGTTTGTAGCAGCTAATACTATAATTCCCTCATTAGTTCCAAATCCATCCATCTCAACAAGAAGCTGATTCAAGGTCTGTTCTCTCTCATCGTGTCCACCACCAAGACCTGATCCTCTTTTACGACCAACTGCGTCAATCTCATCTATAAACACCATACATGGCGCATTCTTCTTAGCATCCTCAAACAAATCTCTAACTCGTGATGCACCAACACCTACGAACATCTCAACGAAATCAGAACCTGATATAGTGAAAAATGGAACTCCCGCCTCACCAGCAACCGCCTTAGCAAGAAGAGTTTTACCTGTTCCCGGAGGACCCTCAAGAAGAACACCCTTAGGAATTCTTGCACCCAAGGCGCTATATTTCTTAGGATTCTTAAGGAAGTCAACTATCTCAGCCATATCTTCCTTTTCCTCGTCAAGTCCGGCAACATCCTTAAAGGTATGCTTGTTTTCTTCTTCGGTGGTCTTCTTAGCACGGCTCTTTCCAAAGCTCATCGCCTTTCCGGCTCCACCGCCACCACCGGCTCCACCACCAGCACCACCAATAAGTAGCATAAATAAAAACAATAGCATGAACACTATCAGGATAATCGGCAATAGGCTTAAGAATGTAGTTTCTTCAGTAACATCCTGAAGACTCATCTTAATAGTTCCATCACCATACTTCATTACAATTTCCTGAATCACATTAACATCTGAAGTATAAAATTCAATTACCTTATTGTAATCCCTATATTTAAACTGTACCGTACCGGTAGGTACCTCACTATTTTGGAAAATAGCAACCTCAGCTATATATCCCTCTTCTATCTCTGTTCTAAAATCAGCTACAGTATAACTAGTATCCAAATTAGAATCTCTACTTTGAAGAAATACTACGATACATACACCAAGCATAATCAAGCCCAGATATAATCCAAAGCCTCTCTTTGCTCCTTTTTTCATCTCAAGCTCCCTTCTGTCTTATTATTCAAGTTTTATTATTCAAGTCTTTAATCTTAAGCTCTTCCTACATTTCTATAACGCCTATGTATGGAAGATTACGATATTTCTGTGCACAATCTAAGCCGTATCCAACTACAAATCTATCCGGAATCTCAAAGCATGTCATATCAGGTTCTATATCTACAACTCTTCTATCCGGCTTATCAAGAAGAGTAATAACCTTAAAGCTATTAGGCTTTCTCTCCTTAAGAATTTTCACAAGGTAAGAAAGTGTTCTGCCCGAGTCCATAATATCCTCTACTAAGATTACATCTCTTCCCTCTATAGTTTCATCCAAATCCTTAATAAGCTTAACTACTCCTGAAGACTTGGTATCATTACCATAGCTGCTTACAGACATAAAGTCCATTGTCACAGGAACTGTAAGTCTCTTGGCCAATTCACACATAAAGAACACACTTCCCTTTAACACGCCTATAATATGAACTACCTTACCTTCATATTCCTTGCTTATAGTTTCTGCCATCTCGGAAATCTTTGCCTCAACTTCCTCTGCACTTATAAGTACTCCTATCTTCTCTGCCACCTTATTCCTCTCCTTTTCCGCTGTATTTCATACATAGTATATGCTTTGTATTCTCATCTACCTTATAGGCTTCACTAAATCTTAGCCCCACTGCCCAAATAATTTCCCTTCCACAGGCAACCACAGGCCAGGAGCTTCGATATGCTCTGTCAACCTTATTATCAATAAATACCCTGGATAGCTTTTTAGTGCTTCCCTTGGCATCTATAATAATATAATCTCCATCCTCTGGGGTTCTTAGATAAAGCGTATCTTTTATTTTATCATAATCAAGCATTTTAGTATATATTTTTTTTGATATCTCTACATCCTGATTATAGTCAATTATTTCAATTTCCATACTTCCCTTATCCAGAACCGAATATACACCCTTACCAGTAATATCTATACAATAATCAGATATCGAATCAGTTTTATTCGATATTATAAGATTATCGTAGCTACGTCTTGCTCTTATTCCATAGGGCAGCTCTACCTGTTTACCGGTATCCTGATACAATAGTCCAACCACCGCCATAATATGCTTTCTGGTTATATCCCGTTTTTCTCCGGCCACATCACCTATTGCCTCATGAATAAGATGTTCCTGAAGAACAGGACTATATTTGAACACCTCACTAATCTTTAGACTTACTGTCTTGCCAAAGCTATCCTCGTCACTTACTCCTGCATAATCCTCCATAGCCATATCATGTATGTAGGAATAGCTATTGCCAGCCTCAAGAGCCATATGACAAATGTGTTCTATAGCTCCCTTATTAATATCTTTCATGGCAGGCAATATAATATGTCTTATTTTATTCCTGTCATAATCCAAACCATCGTTAGTAGAATCATTCCTATAGGATTGATTCCTGCTGCTCAGGTATTCTAATATTTCCTCCCTCGTAATTCCAAGTATAGGGCGTATAATATTTCCTCTTACAGGCTGCATACCTGACATACCCTTAAGGCCAGTACCTCTTAACATATTAAATATTACAGTTTCTGCCATATCATTCTTATTATGGGCTACTGCAATTTTGTTGCATCCCTTCTCCGCTACCACCTTATTAAAGCACTGATATCTAAACTTCCGTCCTGCCTCCTCAAGGGAAAGTCCTAATTTTTTTGCATACTGAGCTATATCCTCCCTATAGCAAATATAATTCACACCCTTCTCCTGGCACAGCCTTCTTACGAACTCCTCATCCATATCAGCCTCTTTGCCTCGAAGCATATGATTGATATGAACCGCATATATATCCTTGTTCTCATACCCGTATCGTGATGCCATTTCCAAAAGCAAAAGTAACAGGCAGACAGAATCTGCTCCTCCGGATATTCCTAGCACTATTCTGTCCCCTGTATTAATCATTTGATTATCTAATATATAATTATTAACCTTATCCTGAATTCTTGCCATGGCATTTCTCTCTTTACCAAAAGTATATTGACTTAAAATATACCACAAACTGCCAATTAAGTACATAGAAGTCACAAAGTTTTAACACCTTGTTTTTACATTTCCATTATTCTTTGATTTTACCTTTTACTAAGTCTCACAACTATTATGCTTGCATCATCCCTAAGTCTGTTTCCACTTATACTTCCTATGGCATCAGCAATTTCTGTGGCAATTTCTTCCACATCCTGATTGTCAGAATTAAGTAACAAATCCCGCAGATAATCATCGCTATTCTCCACTACAATGCTTTCTAGCACCCCATCACTTACCATTACTATTATATCGTTATGATAAAACTTCTTTCTGCAATTTTCACAAACCGCTCCATCTATCACACCCATTGGCAAGGATGTGGATTTAATCAACTCTATCCATTGTCCCCTTTTCACAAATGTGGTAGCTGCTCCCTGCTTAAAAAGCCTGCCATAACCGGTGTGCATATCAAGTATCAGCATATCTAATGTAGAAAACCTTTCTCCCTTATTCCTCTCCGACAGATATGTATTCACTATTTTTATTGATGTTTCCTTATCAAAGCCAGCCGTAAGAAGTTCTTCTATCACATCTATAAGCATTCCACTATCCGAAGCTGCTTCAACACCATTTCCCATACCATCTGCTAGCATAATGAGCTTTTGCCCATCCATTATATCTCCTACATAGTAATCATCCCCAGAAACCTGACTTTCATATCTACTAAGTCTTCTTACCGCCACATTACAGTTAAAGGTGGGCTTTTGTCTTAGACAAATCATCTCATAATTTCTACCTACTATATTCCTGCTTTCGTCCTTTACCTCCATATCCATTCCAATTTCCTTAGACACTATATCTCTCACCATAGACGCAAGAACCAGCTTACCTCTTACAACCTTTGCTGTAATATAAATCTCATAACGCTCCTCCTGATTTTTAAGCATCACCAAATTCTTTACGCGAATATCTCTTAATGCCAAATTGCTTATTATGGCAGAGCTTATGGTTTTCCTCATTGGAACCGCTCTCTCTAACTGATTAGTAAAGCCTTCGATAATATTTCCAACATCACTAAAGCTCATGCTGCTTCCAGAATCTGATGCCAATGTATATTCAATTCTCTTGAATGCTCTAGATAAATTATTTATTCTGTCAATAACCAGTCTTCCCCATTCTGGCGAATTATCTGACAGTGCACCTATTTTTACTCCCTCTTCAATTCTAAGCATAAGCCTTCTCGGTGCCAAAAGGAACACCAGTAGTGCGGAAGCAAGTGCCTTGAAGCCTTCCTCACTTAAAATAGTCTCATATAAATAAGTTCCCACCAAAAGATATACTCCACCATAGTACATGCCAAATGCAAATCTTCCACCTCCAAAGGTGCAGGAAAGCCCCTGTGCTAACACACCTACTAGAATCCAACCTACAAAGTACTCAGTTATACCTATGGAAAATGATGCCACAAAGCCAGTCATCATGCACCAGCACATACCTATACCAAAGCCAAATTTATATAGAAATATCAACATACCAAATATACTCAATGCTTCCAGCAAAACTATTTCACCAAACACAATCCTCGGCATTCCCAAAAGCACAGTTGCCCCAAGTACAAGACAGCTTATTATAGCTTCATTCTCTGTAGCAATCCTTCCGTAATCCTTTTTCAATACATTTATGGAAATTTATTGAACTTTTTGCGTTAGAAAAAAGAACCTTGAAAAATTCAAGGTTCTAGTTTGTATTTAATTTTGTGGTCGCCTCAATAGTGTTTTCAGTGGGCAGTG
>JAGALE010000389.1 GCA_017625335.1 Lachnospiraceae bacterium | reverse complement strand
GTAAGCATGATGGTATAGACAAAATAAGAAGATACAGCAAATTTAAGGAATTACATGATTTTAAAGATTGCAGTAAGGTATTTAGTAACGTGTCAATACCTAGTGGAGTATGTTATTATTTAGTAGACCTAGAGCATAATGTAAATATATGCAAACATTATGTACATAATAAGGATAATTCAGTTGATATTATAGATAACCTACCTTTATTTAATGCTAGAAATGAGGTTATATTTAGAGATAAGAATATAATAGATATACTCAAACTGATAGAAAATACGGATGGTAAAAATTACATCACATTTAATGATAAGTGTGCAGGTAATAAGGACTATTTTGATAATGGAAGAGACATAATGATAGGACCTTGGAATGGATATTCTCTATCAAAAACAGATGAATATAGTATAAAATACTATGTAAACGAAAGAACACATCATATAGAATACGGATATGTTGGATACAATCAAATACCTAAAAATTCGGATGATTATAAAAAGCATAAAATTATAATAGGACAAGCATTTACAGCTGGAAGTTCACAAGTAATAGATATTCCAAAATATATAGGTAATAATAGCGTATGTTCACAATCATTTATACCTATATTCAGTGTAAATAACACAGAAGAGGAATGTATTAACATTATATCATACATGAAAACAAAGTTCTTCAGATATTTAGTACAGTGTATGAAAGCGGACCAGAATCTAAGTACCAGAACATTCAGTTTAGTGCCTATGCAAGACTTTTCACATCCATGGACAGATGAGATGTTATATAAAAGGTATAAGCTCAGTGATAATATCATAGAATTGATTGAGAAATCAATAACAGAAATGATTTAACAATGGGGGATACACTAGTGAATAAGAGTATAACACAATTACTTAAAGAATACATTGTATTAACAGGTGAATATGGTAAGCCATCTTCACCTGATTCTTTTGACCATTTTTGGACTTATTTTGGAAATATTATAATAAATAATGAGTTTAACACAGATATACCTGAAGTAATGTATGATAGCTTATTTGATTCAATAGAATTAGATAAAGAATACACCGGAGGAGTAGAGTACTACAAATGGTTGATAAGTAATCAACATAAAATATCAAGTTTGGAAAAACTCAAAGAACTTTCTAGCAGTTTTGTAGTTGTAGATAGGCAAGTGGTTAAAGAAGAAGATAGTAAAGAAGAAAAAGTAGTAACATCAAAGAAGGGTATTAATGAAAAGATAAGTATGGAGGTACTTAAAGCTCATGACTTACATAGTAGATTAGCAGCTAGTGGATTGACTAAGGTTAAAGAAGCAGAGCATTCTGATATAACAGAGATATCTAAAATAGCTAAGCAATCAGAGTATACCAAAGAAGCAGAGCATTCTGATGTAACTAGCAGTCTTGATGATAGAGCAAAGCAAGATGTAAGAAATATAATTCAAGATGAGTTAAATGCGCATTCTAGTGAGTTAGAATTAACTACAGATGAAATAATAGAAACAACTGAAGAAATACATCAATTTGATACAGCTATAATAGATATAATACATAAGAGGATAACAGAAACGGATAAAGTATTTAATATAGGTATAACTAGTTCAGGTAAATCTTATCAACAAAGATATTATGCATTCAGTAGAACTGGATATAAGTTAACACAAACATTAGCATTACAGGATAAAATAGTATACAAGCATGTACTTGTAGTGCAAGCATCAATGTCTAAAGAAGAGTTTTTAGGTACAGTGAATAAAAATGGTATATTTCCTAGATTTTGTGAAGCTAATAAAGAATCTGAAGAATGCTACTTAATAATTGATGAAATAATACCTGAACATATTAAAAATTTACTAGCAGGTTCTTTGTGGAATGCATTAAAAAGATTTAAAGAAATTAAAAATTCAGAATATAGAAAATTTACAACACCTTCTGGTACTGTGGTTGAGATACCTAGAGGACTTAGGGTGATGGTAAATATTACAACATCTGAATATAAAAAGCTAAATTCTACTAATTATGATGATATAGTTACACGTGTTGGAACACCTATATATGTTGACAAATTCACATTGGAAGATGCAGATAGAATATGTAAATATACAGGAATACCTAAATATATAGCAGAAACATTAATAAAAGCTCAACTAATTATGGAAGATACACGTAATTTTGGAGATGAAGCAGATAGATTTATACAGATAGACGAAATACGAAGAAAGGGTAAAACATGTATAAAACAATATATAGATAATAAGTTGTTTGGATTACCAGGTAACACAGAGCTAAATAATTATATCAGCTTGTTGAAACAATACATAGAGGAGTAAGTTGTATGAAATTTAGTCAAACAACCAGAGAAGATATTATAAAACATTTGTTTAAAAACTTGCACTTAAACACTTCTTTATGTAAAAATAAAGATAAGACATTTGACAATATATTGAAGCTTAATATTATATATTACACATACATTCTTGTAAGAAAAAGAAAGCTAGAAAATATAAATGGTAATTATGACAAGCTTATTGCATATGCAATAAGCTTGATAGATTTTTCAGAAGAAAAAGATGATATAACAGTAAAAGAGTTCATAGATGCAAAGAACTCAATAGAATATTATTTTTATAAGAAGAATATTACTAATACAGAAGTAGATATAGATACTGTAAGGGTAAGGGATAAAAATAATATAAACTTAGTGTTAATGTGTATCAACTATATTGAGTTTTATAGAATTAAACAAAATAAGTATGGGATAGATACAAATAATAATGTAGCATCAGATAGTTATTTATTCGAAAAATTATTATTTAATGTAGCATGTGATAAATATGACAATATAATTAGAGCTCTTGGTGGATATAGAGATGAGAGCGGTAAAACTTCGTATAGGCATGATATAGGAATGAAGCTAGAAGCAGATGTTATTATAAGAGATACAAATTTAATATTAGATGCAAAATTTGTTGGTAGTAATATAATAACAGATGATAAAAAAGCATATTGTAAATCTGAATACAGAGGGCAAATGTTAGGATACATGGTTCAATACGAAAGTGATTTTAATGTAAAACCCAAAGGAGTAATAGTACATGCAGTAGATAAAGAGAAATACTATGATAAACACTGGTATAATTTAGAAAATAGATATATGAGCATTGGAAATTATGAGATTAAATTAGTGTTTATAGCTATAGATGATGGATTTGAAGCGATACTAAACCAAATGAATAAAGTAATTAAAGGTATAGAATTCAGAGCATATGAAGTTTAGTATAGAAATTATAAAGCAACTAGTTCATAAGAATTAGTTGCTTTTCTTTATTTTTAAACAAAATCACATCTAGTTAGAATATCTATATACATATTAATATATAAAATATACAATATTAAAGTAAAAGAAATAAAGAAATAAAGACATGAAATAAAAAATACAAGCAAGTATTAAAAAAGACATCAGTTTAGATTGATGTCCTTTTTTGTTAAATAATGTACAACAAATAAAACATTTTATTCATAAATATGAAAATTATTTTATACAAGGAGAAAAGTGTAATGAGTCAGTTAATATGCATAGACAGACAAAGAGATAGCAGAGGTAAAATAATAAAGTATGTGTTAATGAAGGCAGATACGTTGGATTATATAGAGGTAGATGCAGATAAAATAAGAAGTTACTTAGAAAATAAAGGTACATATATAACTAATTTAAAATTATCTCGTGATGGTAGAATATTATTAAAAGATGATAAATTTCAAAAGATGATAGATAGAGATAATAAAATTCACGCTAACAATAAGACAATAAAAATAGACGTGGAAGCATATGTAGATGCAATATTATCCAAAATAATATCTTATAGTAAAAGTAGTAGATGTACATCATGTACTGATATGATAAAATTTGGTAATATAAACACCAAAGGAGATATTAATACATTTACAATAAATGTAGCTAATTCAAAAGTTGGATACGATAACTGTGTTATTATATTAAGATACAGAAAAAATATATTAAAACATAATAATAAAGATTGTGATGCAGCCATAGATATAGATATAGTGGGAGTTAAAACAGCTAACAATAAAGTAAAATTTGCAGAACACGATGAAATTACGATATGTAATCTACATATACGTGATGGAAAACAAGTCAATACAATTAATATAAGTGATGAGTATTATAAGATATTAAATTATACAGCTAAGATTTGTGAGCAGGAATGTAATAACAGAGGAATAGCACTTAATGATAAGAGTGATATCATTAATAAACTGCAAGAAATAGGAATAAGAAGTATAGCATCATTAATGATAGGTATATCATGCATAGGTTTAATGGGGTGTGGTAGTACAGCTACTGTACCAGTAACACCAAGTACTACAGTCCAAGCAACACAATCATATAGAACATATAGTTGTGATTATAAAACATTGTCTTTGAATACTAAGATAACAACAAACTTAGATGGTGATGAGGTAACAATAAAAGGCAACATATTTAGATTGTTTACAGACCCATTAACAATGGTGGATGCTAAGGGTACCATATTAGCCGAAGCAACTGATGCTTATAATCTTATAACAGAAGATGACCATACAATAATAATAGATGGTGAAGTAGATGTTATAATGTGTGGTAACTTTAATTTAATTGGTAAGTCATATAAATTATATGATAAAGAAGGAAATCAGATAGGTAACTTCACAAGAAATAAATTAACATCTATGGGTGCTAAGATAACAGATATGGATGGTAATGTAATAGCAGAGTATAGTAGAGGATTACTAATGAATGATTTCACAGTAACCATAAATGATAATGATAAGATGAGTGATAAATCCGTATTATTAATTATGGCATCATTTGTATCAGACCAAAAAGCTGAGGATGCATCACATAGTAGCAGTTCAAGTAGTAGTAATTCAAATTAATACAATAGCATAATAAAAAATTATATGGACAGTACAAATCAGTACTGTCCATATTTTATACATTTTGATATTATAGGTAAAAATAGATAATTTACGGAGGTATAAAATGGATAAGCAAATAGGAGTTATTAATATTACTGATAGACTTGTGGTACCGGTAGTACATAAGACTAGTGTACAAACAAAATCTAAGCGAAATAAAAAGAATTTACCGGATGACTATCAGGAGAAACTGGAGAGACAGGCTGTCAAAGAATTAAACATGGAGATTGAGGCAGAGGCTAAAAGAGTAAAACGTGAAGCTAAAAGAGCAGAACGTGAAGCTAAAAGAATAGCATTAGAAAAAGAACAGCATAGATTCAATAATATAGTAGTAACAAATGATGAAGAAATAGACCTATCATTACAATATAAATTACTTTGCGGAGTTTAT
>JAGALE010000388.1 GCA_017625335.1 Lachnospiraceae bacterium | reverse complement strand
TTATATTCTAACATTATAAAGACCTATGTAGATGGTGCACATCAATTTATTTCTAATGTAGGAGAGCCGGAGCAGACACATTACAAAATTAATGCGTATCCGTCAGGAACAATTGATTGTGATGGGATTATAAATATTGAATTAGAAGATTCTGTAAAAATACGTGGATTAAGACTTATTAATAATAATGGTGTGTATTCTGTTATATGTCCTGTCAATAGTAATGATTATCTTAATTGGCAGCTTCCTTCAATACATATGGAAGATGATTTCCTAGAACATGTTATAAAAAATAGTCTTTCGATGATAGAAGAAATAAAGCT
The DNA here is from genome assembly GCA_017625335.1 of Lachnospiraceae bacterium. Lineage (GTDB taxonomy): Bacteria > Bacillota > Clostridia > Lachnospirales > Lachnospiraceae > Coprococcus_C. The sequence goes on along the minus strand of JAGALE010000388.1, from coordinate 1,709 downwards.
GGAACCACTGTCTAGTGAAGAAAAAGCTGAAATTAAGGATATAGACAAGAAGATTAATAATGAACAGCATAATATAAGAACTTGTGAACGCATGAGTGCAAAAATCTGTGAAGATCTAGAGGAAATAGATGATTCTTTAGAAAATGATATGCTATCTGATGAGGATAAAGAAAAATTATTGTCTAAGCAGAATTATTTGAATAATATGCTTGGACAGTTTGCGTATTCATTTTATGTAACGGATAACAAACTCAAGGAACTGGATAAGCAGAAGCAAGAAATAATGTTAAAGTCCAGAACAAATAGTGCCCCTGTTGAACGAAGCAGTAAGAAGAAGGCAGGTGTTGGAAGATGAGTAATAGCGATATTTTGCTTATTATTGAGAGAAAAGATGATTTTGAGATAAATTATATTCTTAAAAATAACAGCTCAAATATAAAAAAACTTGAAGAATGTAATGTGGATGTGGAACTAATCAATGATTTATCTTTTAATCTTGTTGGTAGTTCTTATATAGCTAAGTTTTGTAGCGATAATAAAGAATTGGTTGATTTTTATAATGGAAAATATAACTCACTGGATAATTATAAGATTAAATTGGATAAATCAGACCGATTTATATCAAATAAGTTAAAAGGATTCCTCAGACCACATTATGAAAAAAGGGAACTATCGGTTAATGTTGGTGATGTAATACATAATACTAATGGCAGTGATTATAAGATTATAGACATATTGGACAAAAGAGAAAGTTCCATGGATGTTTTGTTGATTGAAACAAAAAGCATGAACATCGTCGCAGCTCATGGACTGCAATACTATGATGTAAAATATGGTGAAAAGAATATTGAAGGTGGTTTATCTGAAAGTGGATACGAATGGGGAAATGGAATATACTACGGTCCTATAAGTAACGAGACAAATATGAGAGCAATTTACATTTCTAATATTCCTGATGGGAAAGAAGCGCCACCACAAGATATCTATGAACATCGGCGAAGGGTGCTTCAGGAGTATGTTTATACAAATCAAATTCTTGATGATACAAGATATGATACAACCATTAGAGAGGTGGCAGCTGATGTTCTTGCAAATAAATTTTATGATATGGATTATAAGGAATTTGACAAAGCATTATTAGATGGAAGATTTGATGACTTGTTCAAGGCAAATTCAAAAAAGATGGATAAAGGAGGATTATAATTATGGCAGATATACCAGGAATGAGTGAAGGTATAGAAGCAGTAAGAATACTGTTTCAGGGTATTGAAATGTTACTTAGACTAGGAGCCGGAGCTACAAGGTGGTCGATGGACAACCTGGTTAAATTCGGTACATTCTTATGGAGAGTACATGAAACAAAAAAGACTGATTTAAGGGCAGGAGAAGTGCAATTTAGCGATTTGTCACGAATGGGTGATACAGCTGTTTTTCAGGTGAATAATAGTAATAAAGAGCATGTGATAGAATATCTTCAGAAAGCAGGTGTTACATATTCCATACTTCCGGATCTGAATGATAAGGATAATTACTTTGAGATAGCTTATCTTGGGTCACAAGATGTGGCAATAAAGAATTATATAGCACAATGTCCGGATTTTGCCAGAACATATACGTATGCAGAATATCAGAACAATGCTAATGAGGAAATGGTAGAAAAGGTACTTACGCAGCTTGGTGACGATGTTAAAACTCAATCAATACATAAT
>JAGALE010000387.1 GCA_017625335.1 Lachnospiraceae bacterium | reverse complement strand
GCTCTTCCGATCTCTCTTATGGGTGTACTTGGCGGCGAAGACAAACGTATTTTAGATAATCTTCATAATACTAATCTTGTAACCAGACAAACATTAATGGTTGGTGACAATGCAACAGAAAGCTATTCTGCTATATTATCTAAAATGCATTGCCTTGATATAAGTAACAGCTATCTTTATCTACTTGAAAAACCATGGTTATATAAGGAATTGGATTTTACAGTATCAGATTTATCCTGGAAATTAATGTCTTACCAACATGATAAGGATGTATTCTCCTGCGACAACGCGAATCAAGCTATAGCTTCAAATGAGATATTCTCTAACAAATATATGCCTGATAAACGCAGAACCCATATTGTTGTTGACTTATATTCCAGAGAATATCAATATGGTATTCTCCTCTGTCAAATTGATAATATAGAATTCATGAAGAACTTAGAGTTCCTAGTATATCAGCTTAGTGCGTCTGTAAAAATCATTGAACTTATTAAGAATCAAGAGCTTATGTTTGCAGAATTACATGCTAAAAATCTTGCTCTTGAAAAGGTATCTAAAATCGACGAGCTTACAGGCCTATATAACAGACGAGGCTTTTACGACGAAGTAAGTCAATTGTTATCAGATGGTGGCAGGGAATTGGTAATTTGCTATGCTGATATGGACGGATTAAAAACAATTAACGATACCTATGGTCACATAGAAGGTGATTATTCACTTAAGCAAATTGCTTTATGTTTACAAGAAATATTCCATGAACAGGCTGTAATAGGCAGGATGGGTGGCGACGAATTCGTAGCAGTAATTCCTAAGGAATATGTGATTAATGCAGAAGATATACGTACACGCAAAAATGAATGGATGAAAAACCATAATAGTAATTCATCCAAGCTGTACAACATCGATATATCAATGGGTATATATGAAGCAATTTGTTCTAACCACTATGACTTAAAATTGGCAATTGACAAAGCTGATGATATCTTATATACCATAAAGGTTAATAAGAAAAACGCATAAAAAAGAGGAATATGGATAATATAAAACATTTTTCCATATTCCTCTTTTTATATTTCTTGTAGAATTTATAATAAATAATTTATTCAGTTATAAGCACTCTTGGTGTAACCTTCTTCATCTTCCTTGATACTATGTATGAGAACAAATAGTATACAAGAGACATAAATACAATTGGTACAATAGCTGCCACCACATTAAGAGATGATGAAAAATTATACATTCCAAACATCTTAAGTATTCCACTTAACAGTGCATTTGAGAATAACAAGGTACATATTATTCCTATAGTTGAACCAATAAAGGCACATATTACGAATCTTACAGCAAACTGTCTTCTAAGCTTTGCTGATGTAAAGCCCATAGCCTTATATATTCCGTAATCCTGCTTCTCCTTAGCGAAAATCTTAGAGCAAACCAAAACTACAGTAATAGCAACAAATATTCCTGACAAAATATAAATCAATATTGTTACTCCATATAAAGCAAATATTATAGCATCATCACCGGAAAAATCCGTATCATATCCAAAATATACCTCTTCCTCTGAATATTTTTCAGTTATTTCCTCATATATCTCATCAGCAAAGTCATCATCCTCTAGATCATATACATAACCTGATCTAGTACCCTCTTCAGGCTCACCAACTAATCTATAATAACCCTCTAAGGACATAGTAATATTCTTACCTACATCATTAGTACACTGATAATAGCCTGATACTATGTAATCAGCGGATTTGCCATCTAAGCTTATAGTAACCTCATCCCCTAGCTTGATTCCGTAGTTTTCAGTCATATATTCAGTTATAACAACTTCATTAGCATAGGTACAAGTTCTACCTTCATATACGCTTTTTACATAATCAGGCTCACTATTTATACCACACCAAATTTGCGTATCATTTAATAATAAATATCTAGAACTATAGAAAAACTTTCTGTAATCAGTGTATTTTCCAATAATAGACTCAGCATCAGCAAGCTTTTCTTCCCACTCCTCATCAGAGGTTGCATATGTATACATATCATACTCTACCGGAGCAAACATATCATTTATTTTATCCTCATCGCTAAAATAAATGCACATATCGCTTATCATAACCATAAAAAGTGTAAGTATAGCTGTTATAATAATAGCTCCCATGTATTGCTTCTTACCTGATATAAGCTGTCTATAAGCAAGAGAAGTGCCAAGTGCTTTCTTAGATATTGGAAGCTTAAAAAGACTTGAAAAATGTACATCCTTCCTTCCGCCATTTATAGCAGATACAGGGGTTATTCTATATATCTTAATTAGCTTTATGGCTATAAATATTATAATTATTACGAATATTGCAACAAGTGAGATAATTGTCTCAAATAAGGCAGGTGTACTTTCAGGATATAGACCTATAACAGGTCTTATTATCTTATTAATGGCAGAAATACATGGTATAGCTACAGGAACACCAATGTTTGCTCCCACAAGCCCTGCAAATAGATATCCTAGCATAATAGAGAATCTAAGCTTATTATTACTCATACCAACAGCCTTTAATATTCCAAGATTCACAAAATCATGCTCTATACTACTGCTTATATTATGTCCTAGCACAATTATAGTTGCCACAACCAGCATAACAATGAAAGCTACTAGTATTCCTGCGAAAATATTTGTAATCATGGTCATATAATTATAGGCTTGCGCCTTTGTTAAGGTAATCCATGTATAGCTGGCATAGGAGGTTTCACGATTAAGGTTAGCCTCAAGCTCTGCATCAGTAAGGGCAGATTCTTTGCTTTTATGAACACTAAATACAAAAGAATTACCTTCCTTAGTAAAATCCTTCTCGCAAAGGCTTGCTATATCATCCTCACAAAGAAGTAATGTCTTTATTCCCATTACAGAAGAGCCCATATATGGATCTTCCATGTAAGCAGCTATCTTGTATGTATGGTTAGTTTTTTCCTCTTGTTCCCAACCATGCAACTCCAATGTAACCTCATCACCAATCTCCGTCTTGTAAAGTGACTTAAAGCTAACAGGAACTATAATCTCTCCCTCTTTAAGCTTAAAATCTGATAAAAGATTATCATTTTCATCATAAATCTTATATGTTAGATATTCACTTTTATAATCATATACAAAAACTGAACCATTTCCATCCCCACCATTAACATCCTCAATATTCATTATGACTGTAGGAATTTGGTCTATTCTTTCCACTCCATCTACAGCAAGCATTTTATTAGCCAACTCATCGCAATAAGCGTAGTATTCATCCATAGTTTGTCCCTGATACTCATAATCTATGGCAGCCATAATATCTCCCAAACCACCTGCATCCATCTGCTCTTCATCCCTTTTATTGGTGTTAATAATTACAGAAAATGCAGTAGTTAGCGCAACAGAAACCACAAACATAAGAATAGCAACACTTATAAATGAGCCCTTATTCTTTCTAAAATTACCCTTTATTACAGTTAATATCTCTCTCATTATGCCACCGCCCTTCTACCAGTGCATAGATGAAAGCCAAGCATTAACCTGAGTCTCACGATTCTTCATATCCTTCTCATCAAAAGGTGGTAGCTCCATCTCACCACATACCTTACCATCCTCAAGGTAGATAAGCCTTGTTCCTCGTAGAGCTGCTCTAACATCATGAGTAACCATAAGTATGCTCTGTCCCTTATTATTAATCTTTGTCAGCAGATTAAGCACATCCACTGTATTCTTACGGTTTAAAGCACCTGTAGGCTCATCTGCAAATAGTATTCCCGGCTCATTGATAACTGCTCTAGCTATAGCAGCGCGCTGTGCCTCTCCACCTGATACCTGAGCTGGAAGTCTATCCTTAGCCTCACTGATATTCATAGTTTCAAGAAGCTCTAAGGCTCTCTCCTTAACCTCACCAGTTGTCTTCTCCTTATCCATATATCCAGGAACTAACACATTCTCCATAAGTGATAGATTACTTACAAGGTGAACCTGCTGGAATACGAAGCCAAACTCCTTACTTCTTAAATCAGACATCTTCTTCTCACTAAGTGCAGTAATCTCTGAATCACCATAGAAAACCTTACCGCTTGTTGGCATATCCATACCACTTAAGCTATATAGAAGGGTTGACTTACCTGAGCCTGATGAGCCCATTATTACTGTAAAATCACCTTCATATATCTCCAAATCCACATTGTCCAATACATGGTTCTGTGTACCTTCATTTGCGAAGCTCTTACAAAGCTTCTCTGACTTTAAAATCACTTTTTTCATAGTATGACTCCTTTACTTATTTACATAGACAAAACCACCATACGAATCTTTGCCACATATACACGCTAGCTGATGTGATTCGTTTTTTACCAGATTCGTCCAAGTTATGTTTATCATACCTGTATAATATATTATTAAATATTAAGGAATCCTTAAGGATTATTATTTTTTTGAGCTTCAAGCTCACTTTTTTCATGTTCAAGCTGATCTATATAGTAACTACGAATTGCATCAAATACAGCCTGACTATAGGCAATCTTTCCCTCATAGGCAAGATGAAGCCCATCTCCATCAAAGTACTCACCATGTCCATAGGAAATATTTGCCCAATCAATAATATGTAAATTATCATAGTTTTCGGCGTAATTAATTATTGATACATTTGCACTGTAATTATTGGTTGTGGTAACCCAAAAAACCTCCTTACCGGAAAGCGTATTCATAATCTCGTCCTTCATATAATCTGGACAATCGCCATTTGCCCCACAATTTATTACAACAACATGACCAAGAATACCTCTTCTATCAAGTCTCTGCAATATAGGGTCTACAGAATAGGCTGTTCTACCAACCTGTGCATCTATGTAACAATTATTAAAATACTCATATAATACATCAGATGCACTTAACAATACAGAATCTCCAACAAAGGTTATACGAACATTATAAACCATTTGATCAATCTTAGATAATTCATTATCAATAGCTTCAATTTGACTATCAATATCATTGTGATTAGCCAAAATACTATCCAAAAACTGATTTGCATCCTGAATCTCAGACTGATGCTTTTTCTCCTGTTCAAACTCAATCTGTCTTCTTATCTGTTCCGCCTTAAGTCTTCTCATCTCTACTTCTATTTTTCTTTGCTCTGCCTGTAAATCAGGAGCAATCACATATCTATAACCTCCATAACAGCTTCCACAAAGAAGAACTAGAAAAAGCATTCCGCATACAAGCTTAATAGAAAGCTTAATATACTGCTTTCTATTGAATGAATTCAGTACAAGCCTAATACATTCTGCCACTAAAAAGGTTATTAATAAGATAATTATATATTTCTTCCAGGATAATAATCCTGAATTAGTTACTAAGAATATAACAGGATACTGAACCAAAAATACTTCATAGCTTATGTCTGAAATATATTCAACGAGCTTTCTTATAAGCTTCGGAGCTTTATCTATATCAGCGCATATATCAGTAGCTTTAACAAAATCAAGCATTATACCCATTATCAACGTGCTTCCAATCATACCTACCAGATATAGCTTTGATTCTGCACCTCCCATCACGAAGAATAATACTTGCACAAGCACTAATACAGCCACCATATACTTTATAGATTTCTTATCTTCTAGCTTGCTTTGTAAAATGCTTCTATTAATTACATGCCAGTATCCAACTGCTATACCCACAAACCAAGAAAAGCATCTAGCGAAGGTATTATAATACGAAGCCATTACACCACCTGTTACATAAGCATATACAAAATATCCCACTGAAAGAATGGCTACTGTTAAGCATATAATCATAGGTACATTTTTACCTAATTGACGCTTTAAATATTCTAAAGCTGAATATATTAGTGGAAAAATAAGCTCTAACTGTAAAAGAATAGCTATATACCACAGATGCATATATGGCGAATCAATATGTCTGGCAAAATAATCCATATTTGCCCAGCTTTGCCAAAAATTATTGTAGCCAAATATTATAGATGTAATCTCCTGCTTCATGCTTATCCAAGTCAAATCAGGAAGCATCAAAATGCAAATCCCTAGTGAAACAAAAACCACAATAATAAGAGGTACATAAACTCTAAGTATTCTTGATTTATAATAAGTCAAAGCTGAAAAGTTAACCTTTCTTAAAGATTGTGCCGAAAGATAACCACTGAGCACGAAAAATGAGCATACCGCCAGGTAACCACCCTTAAGTATACCCATATGATATAATAAAATTGTGATACATAATATTGCTCTTATCAGATCAATGTATAATATTCTACTTTTCATCTTATGAATTCTCCCCATATTCTTGTAAACTAGTATCTTTAGGTAATTCAAAGGTCATACGAATGTTATTCTAATGAGTCAAAATAACAAAAATTAATCACACCTAATTAAATACATATAATTTTTCTTAAATTAGCTAATAATAAATATTAGCTCACATCTTAATCCACCATCATTAACAAGATTTACTCTTCCATCCATCTGTTCCATAATATACTTAACTATAAACAGACCAAGACCTGCACCTGGCTCTTCTCCATGATTTTTACCTCGATAGAACTTTTGGAATATAAAAGGCATATCATCAGGGGCTATTCCAGGTCCCTTATCCTGTATAATAAGGCAATACTCCTTGCCATTCTCAAGTATTTTTGTACAAATCGATATCTCAGTCTTTGCATACTTGCGTGAGTTATTTATTAGATTCTCTATAACCTGCGCAATTCTTGTAGCATCAGCGTTCTTAATTGTAGCTTCCTTAATCTCACCTAAACAAACATCAGACCTATCTCCAATCATAGAGTTAACTGTCTCGTTAATAACATCATGTATATCTACATCTTCCTTCTTGATAACAAGCTTATCCAAATCATGAAGGGAATGAATGAACATATCATTAGTAATCTTGGTAACTTCATCACATTTCTTAGTTATTACATCTATGTAGCGCTGTCTTCTCTCCGGTGTAGAATCCATATTATCAGATAAAGCCTCACTGTAGGCTCTAATTGAGGCGATAGGAGTTTTTATATCATGTGACAGAGTTGCAATTACTGTTTTATTGTTTTCTATAGCCTCCTGCTCACACTGTCTTGCCTTCTTAATCTCACGTCTCATATGGTCAAAGGCCCAGGTGAACTCACCAAACATATTTACACGCTCATACTTAAGATCTTTATCCAGATTACCAGTGGCAATCTCACCTGCAAAGCTTTCCAACTTTTGAAAAGGCCTAAGTATAAGCACATATATTACCACAAATGTAATTAAAACAAGTATTAATGACACAACATACATAATAATGATAAAGCTCATGTTATTCTCAGCTGTCACTGTATTCTTGCTTCTAAGTGTATCTATTACTGTATCCAGTTTAGTCTGTACAACTGATATATCGTGACTAGACTGACCTGCCTCTATGTTCTCTAGAAGCTGATTAACTTCATTTAAAGCAACTATTGTTTTGCCTGTGCTGCTTTCCTTATTAATCCTGTCGTATTCAGCCTTATAATTAATATAAACAACCACAAATACAGTGGTCAGCACAAGTATGCTAACCACTGCCATATATATAACTTTACCTACAATATTTGATTTATATACATTCTTACTTTGCTTATTACTCATTACTTTCCTCCAGTATATAACCAACCTTTCTTACTGTCTTAAGAAATACTGGCTCTGATGGATTGTTCTCCAGCTTTTCTCTAAGCCACCTAATATGTACTGTAAGAGTAGATGGCTCCACATCCGAAAATGCTCCCCACACATCACTTATAAGCTTATCCTTATGAAGGGCCTGTCCTTTGCGCTCAGCCATATAAAGAAGCAGATCATATTCTCTTAAGGAAAGATTTACAGGTACATTATTCCTAGCAACCGACTTACTGGCAGTATCTATTACTATCTCGTTATCCTTTCCTGCCTTAAGACTATACTTTTCTCCCTGTTCTTTTGAACCATAAGTCCTTCTTAATAGTGCATTAATTCTTGACATAAGCTCTTTAATTGAGTATGGCTTTGGAATATAATCATCTCCACCCATATCAAGACCTGTAATCTTATCATCCTCACTAGTCCTGGCACTGGCAAATATAACAGGAACATTTGACACTCGTCTTAGTTCCTGACATAACTCAAAGCCTGTACCATCAGGCAGATTGATGTCAAGCAGAATAAGATGAAACTGCTCCTTCTCTAATACTTCATATGCCGCATCCAAGGATGTAACATTTGTTGCTATATATCCATTGTCCTCCAGCATATCCATAATAAGCATGGATAAGTCTGTGTCATCATCTACAATTAATATTTTATATTTATTCATTAGCGATTTCCTCATAATATTTGATAAATAATATTATAATTCAGCATAAGTTTATTAACAATACAAAAATGAGCAGGTTTTATCTTATTCTAAAATATGACAAAATCTGCTCATTTATATCATTCACTATATATCACAAACATATTCTGCTTCTTAGCAAATTCAAGTTCATCATATGGCGCCTTTAGTTTATTCCACTCTTCCTGTGATATAAGCTCTCCATTATAAAAATAATTATCATCCTGTGATGGGGAATAGTTTCCTCCCTCATCATTGTTATACCACGTGAAATCATCCTTTTCTACATACTCTTCACCATCATATACGTAATACTTGTACACCTTATTCTCAGGAGCTCCACCTGGTCGATAATACATTGCGGTTCCATCCTCAAGCAATCCGGAATAAGGACCACAATATATTCTCTTAATCTCTCCATTCTCATATTTGAATATACCCATACATTTCTCATTGTTTATGATTAGTTCCACTACACCATCAGAATCTATGTCGTAGTAGCCACAGTATGCTGAGTAAAATCCACTCATTACCTCTTCTACCTCTGGATAATCACTCCAATTCTCCAACACACTTCCAAATGCATTCTTAGCTTCATCCTCTTCTGGTGAGAAGTATGGTATCATTTGAGATGCTTCCGGTGCTTCAAGGTATGTAAAATCAATATTAACAGTATTATATCCATACAGAATATCCATAGCATATTCATGTGTTACCGGCTTACATTCATATGAATAGCATTTTCCATATTCTGTACTGTAATACCATAGATGTTTACCACTATATTTTCCATCTAAAACTATACCTTCTAGATAAGTAATAAGACCATCTGCTCCAATATAGAAATGCTGTGTTCCACTATTCCAAGCACTATTTGACCAGTGATGCTTTATTACGTTATCTTCACATAAGTTATAATATGATCTTTCATGACCTGAAAGAATTATATTGACCTTATTATCTTTAATGGAATACGCAACTAGAATAATACTTGCATTCTCGGAAGTATATCCCAATATTAGCTCATCCACACCATCACCTGTAATATCCAAATAAGCATAGCCACTATATACTCCACCATTACTACCAGAAGCAAGTCCATTTTCTTCCATGGTATCTCTATCCCAAGACTGTTCCTTGGCAATTCTATGCATCTCTAGGATATCATCATATAATGTATAATCCGAATCACTGAGCTTATTTTCTATTTTCTCAACTTCAATCTCAGTAGCTCTTTCTCCCTTTATGGTCTCAAGTCTGGCATCCCTTTCTGTTCCTTCAAGCATATCCTTGTAATCTCTTACCAGATTAAAACGCCTTACTGCATCTGTATCCTTTGACCTTTCCACAAAGGTCATATCCTCCCATAAACCTGATGCCGAGGTTAAATATCCGTAATAGGTTGTGTTCCCATCATATACTTCCATACAATTATAAGACTGCCAGGTTGTGAAATCATCACCGAATAGTTCGTCTGTGACTAAGTTTGGAGTGCTAGATTCCTGAGATTCCACATAGGCTTTGTTCACCTGAAATAGCTGATTATACTGTACATCATATACATATGCTATATCACTACTCATAGTTTTAAGATATACCCTGTATCCATTATTTCCCACAGATACAAAGCAGGCATTATCTCCCTGTGTATAATTCATACCTATGGACTCTAGATTAACAGCGCCTCTTATGCCACCTGCAATTCTATCATAAACATATAAACCTCTATAGTCATGGAATATTACGAATTTCATATCAGCATAATCTAACATAGGTACATCTGCACCAATTCCCCCTATATCAGTTAAATCCGGATTGATTATATCAATTTCTACAGCAGCCTCATATTCCTTATTAAAGTTCTCATGAGAATATCCATCATAAAGATTTGCCATATCAAAGTCGCTTTCTGGCAGGAAAATAAACTCTCCACCTGTAGGTACAGTGTAGACCACATCACCATCTGGTTTGACATACTTTATCTCGAAGGAGTCAGAATTATATATTAGCTTACCATCTTCAATGGTAAAAAAATAATTCATATCTCCACCAACCCAAGTAGATAGCTGGTTATCCTGTCTGAAATATTTTCCGTAATGTAAAAGATAGGTCCAAGAAGTACTTGAAATAGTAATATCATTAGTAAATGTATTAATAACCACATAAGGTGCATAGTTAAGTGCTCCATCAAGGGTGTCGCCCTCTGGTACATATACATATCGGCCTGGCATTAATTTTATATCTTCATCATCCACCTGGTTAGTATCTGAATTACTATCATCACTATTCAAATTTGAATCAGCATCTGTAGATGTACTAAGCTTACCATCTGTACTAGTCGACATATCAGCATCCATATCAGTTGCTACACCATCTAACTTGTCATCCCTAGCATCTTTATCCTTATTACTAGGATTAGTCAACAATAATACGGCAAGTACAATAATTCCTAATATAGCAACAATCACAGCTATAACAACAGGCTTCTTGAATTTCATAATATTCTTGATTCTGCCCTTAGTACTACCCTCTCCAAATGCAATAGGCATACTTATAGGGTTCCTTCTATCTGTTGCCATATGAAGCAATGTAGTGGCATAATCCTTTTTACTATCCATACCAAGCTGATACAGTACTGCCTCGTCACAGGACATTTCCATATCCCTTTCCATCATAAAATAAGCAAGCCATACAAAGGGATTAAACCAATGAGCCACAGTTACTATAAAATATATGGTCTTTGCTATGTAATCTCGTCTCTTAATATGATAGCTTTCATGGGCTATAACATATTCCTGCTTATCCTCATCAAGGTCAGATGGAATGCATATATAAGGTTTAAATGCACCAATTACAAAGCCTGTGTCAATATTGTCTGACAGATATACATTGGCCTTAAGCAAAGCCTTGGCTTCCAGCCTTTTCTTTAGTCTAATATATGCAATATAACTATATATGATAAATGTAGCAACACCTATATACCATATAATACAAGCTAGCTTAGTCCATTCAGGATAATTGCTCTTTGTATTTTCTGAATTAGAAACATTTCCATCATAATCCATGGTAGGCCGTGCGCTAATTTGACTATTATCTATGTCTGCTTCATCATAATTGTTAGAATAGATATTCTCATCTTCATTAACCCCACTATTATCTAATATATAGCTATATTCTTCATAATATTCCTCGCTATACTGCACACCATCAGCTTCATTTGCATTATGATAGTATTCAATCTCATACTCATTGGAAAAACCATTACCATTTGAATCTATAGTTTCATAATCTTTTTTGTCAGCTTCCTTGCTTTCTTCCACAAAGGAAAAGCTTTCCGGCATTATGCTAAGCTGACTTTCAAAGGCAAATGGAATCATAAGTCTTATAAAAGGTATTATCCAAAGTAAATATGCATATTTCTTAGGAATGTTTAGCAATGAAAACACTATTCTAACCATCATTACAATGGCTATAGCTATTGTAGCTTGCAGACTCATAGTAATAAGCTTTATTATAAAGGCTTCCATAGATAAGTCTCCTCGTATTATATAGTAGTAGTGTTTATAGACCCTCTCCAAGGTCTGTATGCTATACTGTTTAAGATGCTGTGGATTAGTTTAATTCTCCTACCACTTGATGGTTCCAGAAAGGCTC
>JAGALE010000386.1 GCA_017625335.1 Lachnospiraceae bacterium | reverse complement strand
GTGGCTGCTGACCATACTGTGGTGCCTGACCAAACTGTGGTTGCTGACCAAACTGTGGTGCCTGACTAAACTGTGGTTGCTCTGGCATTCCCTGTGGTGCCTGGCCGAACTGCGGCTGCATTGGCATTCCCTGTGGGGCCTGATTAAACTGTGGCTGTACAGTAGGATTACCCATATCATCCTGCTGAATCAATACGGTTCTTTCCTCATCAGCACCGCCATTGTTATTAAAATTGTTATCCATTTTCATTCTCCTCTTTATAAATAAAAAATATTCTTATAAGCATAACAATGTGATTTTACACCAAATCACTACACTTTTCAACACAAATCAAGCAAAAGAACTAACAAAGAAATATTATTATACTAATACAAAAACAATGTTGCTTTGCCCTTTTCATACTGTGTTGCCAAGCTAGCTAATTTGTCACCATTATAAATGTACCACTCACCATCACATTTATATAACAAAAGCAAATATACCTTATCCTTGTCTTTAATGGTCTCCATGGATTTAATAGCCTTATCATAGGTATCATACTGTTCAAAGCCACGCTTAGAGACAAATTCTTTAAATTCATCATCCTTCCACCAGCTTTTCAACATACCATATAGATTGCCATCATATTCCCAGCTAACCTTAACCTGTGCAACATATGCATCTTCTATATCTACCTTAATCTGTTCACCTGTTTCAAGGTTATATCTACTTACTATGCTTTCAAACTCATCCATATCAACTACTTCTTCATGTCCCAAAAGATCGGAGTATAACTCAAAATCCTCCAATGGTTTAATATCTACAATATCATAAGAAACCTCTAGTCCATCCAATACCCTATCTTTAGAATTACCAAGATTTAAATCAATTTTTGAAGGTTCGTATACTTCAGTTACACATGGCAAAAATTTAAATGCATCAAACTCATATAGCCCTCTTGAAAATCCCATTAAACGAACATTTGTAAAGAAAAATACCTTATCTTCATCCTTATCATAAGTTGGAAGACCTTCCTTAAGCTCATCTGTATAGGACAAATCATATATTTTCGAAGCATCCTTATCATTAATTGCCTCAAAATATTCATCAATCAGTTTTCTCTGTGGTGATAACCTATTCATCAAAATAAGCGTAACAGCTAAACCAATAACAACCAGCGCCGCTATGCCAATAATCAAAAATTTCTTATTTGATTTATTCTTATTAACTTTATCATTATTAAACTTAATCTTATTAGACTGATTCTTATTTGATTTATTATTGTCGCCATTACTAGATAGATTATCACTCATACTATAATTAAAGCTTTGTTGACTTTGATACATAGATGCTCCATTAGAACCATACATACTATTTACATCCTGCAAAGAAGAATTAGTTAATACAATACCATCCGCCGGCATAGCATTATTCAACATACCCGAAGCTTTATTATTTTCAGGTAGGCGCCCTGCTTTTGACATTTCATCATTTGATAAAATTGGATCTGTATTTATTATTTCATTATTTGATGAAGTAGATCCTGCATTTAACATTTCATTATTTTTTGAACTACTCTTTTTAACACCAGTTGGTGTACCACATATAATGCAAAATGCATCCGTAGACTTTAAATCTTTTCCGCACTCTTTACAATACATAACAACCCCTCCAAATTATTAATACACATCTAATATATAACATAAACCTGAGATATACAATAACATAAAAAAAGAATTGGACATAAGTCCAATTCTTTTTTATCTATTAAACTATATTCTGTACCTTCAGAACTTCACACAGATGAGATTATTCATCTCTTCAAATATTCTCCCGTTTCAAAGAAACCTCTAAGGATAAGCCCTCGACCTATTAGTACTAGTCAGCTGAATGTGTTACCACACTTACACTCCTAGCCTATCAACCTTGTAGTCTTCAAGGGGTCTTACTCCGAAGATGGGATATCTTATCTTGAGGGGGGCTTCACGCTTAGATGCCTTCAGCGTTTATCCCTTCCGGACTTGGCTACTCTGC
>JAGALE010000385.1 GCA_017625335.1 Lachnospiraceae bacterium | reverse complement strand
GTCAGGACATTGTATAAACTCTGCCTTTCTATACTCTGTACTTGCACCAATTATATTCATAGGTGCATCCATTGTTTCTATTGTTAATTCGTTGTATATATTTGGTTTCTTATCAGCATACACTGATTTTCCACCTGCTAATAAATGTAGTTGCTTAACAAATGATTTGTCTATACTTAAATTATTAGCTATTTCAGTATATAATGTATCAAGCTGAGTATTTATATCAGGTACTGATGTTATTGTTTGTTCTATACTTGCCTCTGTAACTATATTTTCAGGTATTATATCATCTCCAAATACTGTATAAGTATTACTTATTAGTATTATACTTATAATACTTGCAGATATTATTCTCTTGATAAGCATAACTAAATTTTTACCTTTCTTATAAAAATTTACATAATGTATTAAAATAATTAAAAAATCTAATTACAATATCATTATAATGTTCATAATTTTGTAACAAAAAAGGACACATGTAACCATGTGTCCTTTAGATAAAGTGTAAAAATCACTATGTATTATGTATATATTATTCTGGCATATCCTCATCATCCACAGATGCTAAGTTCTCAAGTTCTTCAGCCAAATCCATCATCTCATTGGTTTCAAGTGCTTCTGCAAGTGCTTTCATTAACTCAAGCAGGTTTTCAGCATTAAATCTTACACCTTTAGATGTGGGCGATACCTGGTCATCATCATTTGTGTAGTACTGTCTAATGTCAACACTAACACTACCGGTTGTTTTATTTAGAATCTTGGTTGCTATAACAAAATCTCCTCTATTGTTCTTCTGAATAGCACAAAGTTCTGTTCTTTCTTCATTTGCTGCATTATAAGCCATTATGTTATTCCTCCTAACTTATACATCAAAAAATTAACTGTAACAAATAATACATAACTAGTACATATCATGTATCTATAATAACATAGATTTATAATTTTGTCAATAATTTTTGAAAATATTTATTTTTTTATTTCCGTTACACTAATGTTGCCATATATTCAGCCAACGATATAATCATATCATTGATTATTTCCGCCTGTGTTTTATCCTGCTCACAATACTTTAACAATGCATCTTTATTATAATTGAATTGTATATCATCTAAAAATGTTGATACATATTTATATCTTTCTTCTCTACTAGAAGGTCTTTTCACTTCTTGCTTAAGTGTAAATCTTCTTAATAGTGCAGTATCAATCATATCAATACGATTTGTAGCACCTATAATTGTCACATTATTTGGTAAATTATCCAGACATTGCATTAAACCTATTACTACTCTTGACATTTCACCAACATCTTCTGTTCCTCTTCTAAGTCCAATTGCATCTACCTCATCTAACATAAGAACACAATCTATATCTCTTATGTAATCAAATACTTTTTGTATATTCTTCTGTGTACTACCAAGATAACTACTTATTACATTAGAAAAATTCAAATATATAAAAGGTAAATTTAATTTATATGCTATGTATCTACCAAGTGTTGTTTTACCAGTTCCACTTTCCCCATGCAACATTAAACTGTTTGTGAAATGTATCTTTTTATCTTCAAGCTTCTGTGCAACCTTATGTAATGTCACCACTTTATTTACTATGTATTCTTCATCTTTTCTAAAATAATGCCTATTAACCAAAAATGAGTCTCTCAAGTCCTCACATGTAATAAGTCCTTTTACATCATGTGGCACTTCTTTTAGTGTATTCTCATGCTCCTCTAAATATGTTAATGCACTTTTAACAAATGCAGAATCCTTAGAAGTATTATCGTTAAGCAATAATACTTTAGTGTATGCCTTGATTGTTTTACTGTCTTTATATAATATTGCATATACTAAGTTTCTTACATCATTGTTCATCTCTCATACGCTCCAATGCCTATTTATATATTCAATGTTAAAAATCAATATAAAAAATTTTAGAATTTTTAGATACTAGGTTTACCCTAAAAATTTCATAATGTATACCACAAATTTACCATAATGTATTATCACATATATTAACTAGTATTTTAATCACATTGATTCAACTTCACCTATATTTTATCTGTATAACTTAAATATTTGCTTAGATGATAAATTATTAATACATAAATTTAAAATTCAAAAAATGAATGCAATATGATGCATCACATTGATGCATCATATATAATTAACTTAATGCCAGTGTACTATATAATTTGGTTTAATATCTGATGTTCTGCTTAAATCTCTACCTAATAGTTCTTTGTATACATTTCTTATGTCTTGTTTTACTGAAAATGGTACAGGAGATTCTTTTAACAATGAATTTATACAATCTACTAATTCATCATCATTTTCCTCTTCTGCATTCTTACTACAACATATAACGTATACTATTTTACAGTAATCTCCATTCATTCCATCATATATGACTGTCACATAGTCTTTTAATGATTCGTTTCTATCATAATATGATATATAGTTTAATTTACTGTTATTTTCCTCTAACCATTTGTCTTTTACATCTTCACTCAACTTATCCCATTCTTCAGTAATGTCTAAAGAATATCCTATCACCTTATCACAATAAACTCCCATGTTTTATTACCTACTTTCTAAACTTGCTTGTTTTTATACCGGATTCTTTAGCCTTATTATATTCGTGTAACATTCCGTCGTACTGCTTTTCTTGTCTAATTTTATTTTTAAGTTCTTCATTATACTGTTTAAATTCTCTGTACTTATCACATTTATCGTGACATCCTAAATATCTATCTGTACATCCCTTACAAGGTGCTTTGTCTGCCATAAATTTCCTCCATGTATTTATATCACATACATACCTCTGTTATTAACTCAAGCTGCTTATTGTATTTTTCTTCTATTAATTCACATCCATGCTTAAGCTGTGCTACTAAGAACTCATGTGCACTCAATTTAAGTTCTTCTGCACTACACCTTTTCTTTGCATCTTCAAATGGTATGCTTATATTCTCTATGAATTTCCAATCAGATACTGCTAAATAACTGTGTCTTGTTTTGTATACTGAAAATATTGTATGTCCATTTTTATTTATGAACTTTGCTACTCTATCGTCCCCTAATGATATGTTCTTTTCAAAATATTGCCACATATTCAATCCTCCTATTATTTATGTGCTCTCTTAGTGCTTCTTATTTGCTGTATTACAAATCCCATATGGTTCTGTACTTTTTGTTTTTCTTTATTAATCAATTCTTTCTGTTTCTCATTCTCTTTCTTAAAGTCTATATACTTCTTACATGTTGAGTGACATCCTACCTCTCTATCACCGCAATCTTTACAAGGTGCTACTGCCATTTTCTTCTGTGTCTCCTATCTCTCTATCTTGATTCAAAATCACATATAAAGATGTAATTTTATTTATTTCTTCTGATAATTCGCATTTATTATTTGTATTGCTTATTATATATTCAATATTTATCAGTAATTTACTGTTTATTGACAATTCATTGAATGCTTTAATTTGATTTATACTCAAATCCATTTTAAATATTGTTGTTACAATATCATTAAGTGTTGCTATCCTTTTACTTGTAATTGCTATTTCTTCTAACTTCTCTGATAATAACAACTTATCATTATTGTATATATTTTCTATATAAGCTGCAAGCAACATTACCAATGCTGTATACTCACTCTCTATATTTGAGTACATTTCTTCAGCAAGTAACTCTTTTTCTCCCTTAAGTTTCATCCTGTAACTCCCTAGTATATTCTATACCCAAATTCAGGTATCAACCTCTCTTTTCTATAGTCATCTATTATTCTTAATGTGTTCTCATAATTATCATTCTTTTCTAAGAATATAACTGTATCACTTATTGTTATTGCATTAACTCCCTTTGATAGTCTATCATATATTGTATCTACTATCTTATTATATTCTTCTAATGATACTGGCAATAATATTGATACATCATTCTTAAGTAATATTGTTACTCCACCATATTTACCCCAGATTACACCCTCAAACTCTCTAATTGATTCTGTTGCTCCTTGCATACCTCCATATCTAGGTGCATAGGCTCTATATTTTACAAACATTTGTTTTTTCCTCCTTAAGTTAATATATTACTACACAAGTATTTACTTCAACTTTATCAAATAACTCATATGCAAATGCAGGTGGTAAATTTATACACCCATGTGAACCATCGTATTTATAAGTACTTCCACCAAACTCTTCATTGACTCTCCATGATGCATCATGTAATCCATGTCCTCTGTTCGTTATTCTCATCCACTTGTCAACCCACGTTTTGTATGTATCACCTATTAAATATTTACCGTCTATACATTCGCTTATATAATATACTCCATTAGGTGTGTCATGTCTACCAAGTGTTCCTGTTACAACCGGTGTGTCGCTATCTAGCACTCCATCTATATAATACCAAAGATGCTGGTCATCTTTACTTACTTCTATGTAAGTACTAGGTATTTCATTAGGTAATTCCTTTTTATATATTGGTACTCTGTTTTCTTCATTTTTAAATTTTGAAAACAGTTCAATTATATATAATGTTTCATTATCGGAACTGAATACATTCCCCCAAGTTCCACCGCTTACTAATATGTCAATACCATTCGTTGTATGAAAGTTTCTTTCAATACCATATGTATCATAACTAATTAATTCTTGTTCTATTAAGTTATCTATGTATTCTATATATTCTTCTTTCTTATCTTCGTTTAGCACTATATCATTATTACTAACTTCCAAGTACTTATATAAACTCTGTAACGTTAATTTATACCCATTTGTATAGCTTATATATGTATTTTCATAGTCACTTATTTTTTTCTTAAGTTCATCTATATCACTATCAAGCTTATCTCTTGAATAAAAATTCTTTAAATTAACAATTATATCAGTACCTATATTTTCTTTTATGTACTCACTTATTTTAGCAATACTTAAATAATTACCAACCTCACCCTCCACTATTTCAAAAGTGCTATCTCCTTTTATTAATACTGTTCCATTACTTTTAACTCTGTTTTCATTAAGATACTCAAGTTTATTACACAGATTCAAAGTTGTATATTCTATATCCAATGCTTCTTCATCTATTATCAATTTACTCTCAAATGTATCTTTACTTTCATCTGTCATTACTGCTTTTATATCTAGGTCAGTATATGTTTTTACATCGTTAAAATCATCTTCTACAAATGTAATTGTATGGTTTTCATGCTTTGTTTCTATATCTCTGATTGTTATATTACTTTCAACTTTGTATACGTCGTCTACTTCCATTATTTTGCTATCTGTGCACCCTGTAAATAACAATACATCAAATAGTATCATACTGATTAATAACGTTTTTCTCATTTGTATTATCCTCTTTGGTATGCTTTATATATTGCATTATATAAGTCTCTTGCTTCTTTTTCACTTGGTAAACCGCTTACTTGTCCGTCACCACACTCAACTACAAAATAACTGTTACATTCTTTTTCTACTCTTGCAAAATCAACTGTATAAAAGTTACTACCTAAACTTTTCGTGTAAATATTATTACTTATAAACTGTGGTACAATATCTTCCTTATTGTCAGAATTAGCATACATTAATTCACACTTACCATTTATGTAGAACCCTCTAAACTCATGTGTTTTATTGTCTTTTTTATCTAGCTCTACATATTCTTTTAATACTATTCCACCTTGATATAAGTCACCACGAAGTTGTATGAACTTATCTATATATGTATTAAGTTCATCATCTGTCATGTCTGTTTCTAAGTACTCTGGAAAGTCAAATCCTTTAACTGATTTTACATAATCCTTAACAACGACTTTATTCATTGTTTTTCTCACTAAATTCCAGTCTATTTTCTTTCCCTTTGGAAACCAAATAGTATTTGGTGCCACACTAGTTAATATATTTGCTGAATATGGATAATAATGTGTATTTCTATATTCTGTTGGTGTGTTGATTAACTTAATATTATAAGTTAATAACTCATTATAGAGACGTGTATATTGTTCTAATGTTAGCATCCAACCTCTATATATTGCTATATACTCTTTAGTATCATTGTTTATACCAAAATTTAGTTTTAACTTGTCTCCTAATACAAAGTTATCATAATTAAATAAATATATTAGAAATCCTAATTCCTTTGCTATATCTTGTTCAAATTTGTAATCTTGGTCTATTTTATTAATGTTGTCATATGTACAAGGATATATTATAATTGGTAAATTTATACTACTCATGCTGCTACCCTCTCAAGTGTGAACTCTTTCATTATTTTCTTAAATGTACCATCTACTTTATACTTTGTTACCACTAATTCTAAATCAACACTATAGCACAACCTATATTGTTCATTATCTTTATCATACTCGATTATATCACTATAATAGTTTGCCAGTCTTTCTAATGTATTGTCATTTATCTCAAAACACACTGTGTATTTATATGCTACACCAAGCTCTATCAATCTCTCATATAAGTAACAATAAAAATTTAATAGTGTTTCAATATTTATTTCATTTGTTCCATAACAATACATTAAGTTTATTGCTATTGTAATACCATCTACTGCTTTTCTTGCCATTTGTTTACCCCTCGTTTATCAAGTGTTATATAAAATCACTTACTAAGTAGCACTTAATTCTATCATTATGTAAGTTTTCTATATCTTGTAATACACCTATATTATCCTCTATGATTACAATTCTTTTATCTTGCTTATGACTTTTATCATATATTTCTCTCAATTCTTTAATAATGTCTACTTTGTATCTACTCTGTGCTACAAATGCTATATGTTCTTCTCTTATGTTTGGATACTCGCGCATTATAAAGTTTATCTTATTGTTCTGCTCAAACGAACATCCTGCACAGCTTAATACATACATGTCCATTGGGTTCTTTTTCTCTATTAACTCTCCAAACAAATTTGTCTTTTCTGCAAATTCATATGTATCAATTTGCATATTCATGCGAACCCACTCATGTTCTGCCATGATTTTAAATCCTAATTCCTTAAAATCATATTTATTTAATGTTCCGTCCATATCAAATATAACTATGTCATCTATTAAATCTAAGGGTCTCATTACTTTTTATCACTCCTGATATCTAAATAATTTGTTAATGGAAATTCTCTTTTAAATGAATATGTCTCTCCTACCTTAATTTTATCATATATGTTTTGTTCAACATTAAATGAGTCACTACCGAACCAAGCATCTGTCTCTATTGTGTATTTCTTAAAAACTATCCATTCCCCAGGAATGTCCTCTGTATACATATTTGTTACAGTAGCATCGAAATTAAAGTAGTTATAGGCTAACACTGAACAAGTTATTTCCACAAATGCCAGTACTATAAATATCAAAATTATTACTGCTTTACTTATATGCTGCTTATCTTTTTCCACTGTATATCCTCCGAGTAGCCACAAATAATAAATTTATATATTTAATATAAATGTGTGTTAACAATAATAGCACTC
Organism: Lachnospiraceae bacterium; assembly: GCA_017625335.1. GTDB lineage: Bacteria > Bacillota > Clostridia > Lachnospirales > Lachnospiraceae > Coprococcus_C. The sequence goes on along the minus strand of JAGALE010000385.1, from coordinate 6,665 downwards.
ACTAAATTGTGAGTGCTATTTCTTGTCCTAATCATAATAGAACAAATCTTCTTTATGATTAAATAATTTTTGTTCTAAGACTAACTTCATTTTTTCATTACTTTTAAAATCATCTAGTTGTGTCTTGTGTACCACAACTCTGATTGTTACTCCACAATCATTTGTAGCTGTTTTGCTAGCTGCAAGTAATGTATTTACTTCATCTGATATAGCTTTATACCTTCTATTATTATTTAATGAAGCTTTGATGTATTCATCCAACGCATCATACATCACATATACGATGCATTTATTATTTCTCAAATAATCTACAAATGCTTTCATATTTATAGACAATGTATTGGCACTAGCTGCTTTTTTGTCCTTATTAACTATAGCCGTGTTTAATGCACTATACAAGTTAACTGCATTTCTAGCATCAATTTTCTTACCATTAATATTTATTGACTCACTATAAATCCTATAAGCATCTGTAAATAATTTCTTTGATATTTGTCTTTCTGTGTATACATTACAACGACTTAACAGTTTATCAATTGATACAGTTCCCATATCTGTAATAATGTAATTAGCATCTAAGTTATTGATATTAGCAGGATTCACAATATTACCTTGTGCATCTAAAGGTAATACAACACCCTCATTATCGAGTATAAGTTTATTTGCAGTGTTATTACTCTTCTTGCTTCTTTTCTTAGCATCATCTACTGTGTTTAAAGTACCATCAGCATTTGTTGTAACTTTGCTATCCAAAGTAACATCTTCATTCTCAATAACTCTTTGCATTAAACTGTTATAGGTATATAATGGTGCCTTAATACCTCTATCATCTACAGCGTTTACGAAATCAAATACCACTGGTATAATTTCAGAAACAGATGATAAACATCTACCCAACTGTTGTAAGTACACTTGATTACTTGCTGTCCATCTCTTAAATATAAGTCCTGTAATACTATCTACATGATAACCAACATTTAGCATATTGATACTGAATATCAAGTCAATTGTCATATCATCTTTTTTAACAAATAACTTATTTGCCTCTTCTTCTGTATATATTTTTCTCTTTGTTCTTATTCTTTTTTCAATTTCTTCAGTAGGGTCAATCACATTTACATTATCTTTTTCAATACTATTAGCAGATGATATAATAGTTGTTCTTATTTTATATCCGTATCTCCCAAAAGCTTCTTCAAAGTCTTTGTATGTTTTATTTACCATATTACCAAAGACTGTTACTGCCCCATCTAATGTTTTAGCTTTAGATGCTTTTTTAAGCTCATCCTGTCCAGGTGTAAATACTAAAAATCTCATGTATTTAGGTAATTTATCAGGACAATCTATACTTCCTTTATCTACGTTATCTAATTTTTCATTATTGCTTGTGTATGATTCATCACAGCCATACAAATTCAGCATAGTGTCATGAATTTCTTTACTTGCATTCTTAATTACTGCTTTTTGTAATTGTCTAATGTCATTAATTAGTACTTTTCTTTCAGGATTGTTAGCATCCATTGTATTGATTTCATCTAACATTGACTTACTTGTATGTCTTATCTTCTTACGATATGTCTCAAGTTTCTTAGGACTATCAATTATATACTTGTATTCAGGAGGTATTATTAAACCGCTCTTTATAGCATCAGGTAATGTATAAATATGCTCACCCCAACAATATGTGTACCTACCATCTCCCCAATCATATCTGAAGTACTTATCTATTACATCATATCCAGTTGCTCTCTCATGAGTAGCAGTTGCACCCACATAATATATTCCTAGTTTTTCAATTACTTTTAAAGCTGGTTCAAGTGCCTGAGATGTTCTAATTGCGCCCATACGTTGTACTTCATCAAATATTATAAGTCCTACATTTTTAATATCCAATGTATCTTTTAAATATTGAGGGTCTGACCAATGTAATGCTACTGAAGTGTATGTTTCATATATGATTCTATTATTACCATTCTTGTCTCTTTTAATAAGTGAAGGTATTACCTTTTTTTCACCTGTGTCTTTATCAATTTTAATTGTTTCATGATTATATTCATCAAATGTATTTTTAAGAATTTCAGATATGTATACAAAGATTACTTTCTTATTCTTAATGTTAGCTAGTTTTTTATTCTTAATTACCTTACCATTATTAAGCTTAATGCTATCTAAATTACAAAGATTGGCACACATTTTTGCCTGCTCTTGAACATACTCATCATAACCTATATTACATGAACATGCACAAGTATAAGTTTTCCCAAACCCTGTAGGTCTAAGCATGATATATTTACCATAATTATGTAATGACAATAACATCTCATCCCATGTTTGAGCTTGCCATTGCCCACGAAGTTTGTTTCTTTCATCTCTACTTAATACAGGTAATCCTTTTTCTAATAGAAGTCTATCGTTTTGACTCATTTGTTATCCTCCATTTATTACGAATAATAGTTTTTCTACTATTATATATGTAAATGTTCAATTAATCTGGTATAACTAATTCTCCTAATATATTTATGTAACATTTTGGATTGAAATATACTATTATTTGTTCCTCTGTTAATTCTGGATGTAACCTTCTGTAATCTGTAAATTTCTTCCTATCTATATTAGCCTTCTTACACTTATTCTTTGAATCTTCTTCACTAATTACTAATCTATTATTATGCATTTTATACAAATTTATAATAGTATCATCATCCAAATCTAAATGCCTTCTCTTATAATGCCTAGCTCTACTGTATTCTACTCCACTATCTATACATTTTTGTCTAAATGATTTTTCACCTTTTACTTTAGGTCTAATTATCCTATTTTCTTTTGTTTTATATATCTCTATTACTTGCTCATCTGTTAATTCTGGATGTCTTTTTCTATAATGTCTAGCTCCATTGTAACTTACTCCTGCTGTACTACATTTTTTACTAAAGCTTACCTTACCCCTATTGATTTTGAATTTATATATAATCTCCTCATCTGTTAAATTAGGATATCTACGTCTATAATCACGTATATAGTCATAATTAACTCCAATACCGTTACATAGTTTTTTAAGTTCTTCTCTATGTTTTTTAAGTTCTTCTTTATGCTTTTTAAGTTCTTCTTTATGCTTTCTACTTATATATGATGTGCTAGTCTTGTTACTGCTAGTCTTGCTGCTTCTATTAATCAAGATACATTGTATAACCTCATCCTCTGTTAGCTCTCTGTGCATATATTTATACTTTTCACCGTAATTAGTACATATACCTGCTTCTCTACATTTATCCCTAAATGTTTTTTCTTTATTTACATAGTGCATAATAACTTCATCATCTGTTAGTTCTGGATGTGCTTTTCTGTAGTACTTGGCAGTATCACGTCTAATACCTGCTATTCTGCACTTAGTTCCAAAGCTAAGTTCATTATCTAACTTGTCCATTTTGTGCTCCTAAAATTTATCCTATTTCCACTCTAATATATCAAAATGTTACTCTGGTATGACTAATTCTCCAAGTAAATTTATGTAGCAATCTGGTCTGAAATGTAAAAGTACTTGTTCATCTGTCAACTCTGGATGTCTACCCCTATATTGCACAGCTGTATGATATTCTATATTTGCATCTATACATTTTTGACTAAATGTCTTTTCTTTTGTATTTATGTAATATTCAATTACTTTCTCTACCGTCAATTCTGGATGTTGCTTCATATAACTATAAGCTCTTTTATAATATACACCATATTTTTTACACATTTCTTTGAGCCTTTTAGTTTTACTTTGTTTTAATTCCACATATATTTTAATTGTCTCCTCCTCACATGTATTATGCCTTGACATATATTTTCTAACTGCAGAATAGCTTATATCTAAATCTCTACATATCTTCTTTAATTCCCGTTTTTTCACCAGGCTTAATTCTTTTTTATATTCTATATATTTTAATGCCTTTTCATCCTTTGATAAATTGTTATCATCTAATATATTACTACAAAAATACATAAATCCTGATAAATCTATATTGTGTCTTAAAGCTATATTTCTATAGCTATCATTATTTTCAGTATATTTACGTCTTGCTTCATCTTGTTTGTCACTCTTTGTATAAGGCTTATTCGGATTTCTTACTTTTCCGTTCTTAAAATTAGCTAGCTTCTTTTTAAACACAATTGTTCCATCATCGAACTGTATTGTTATATTATCCACAGTATAATACTCTATTATAGTCATTAGACAACCTTGATTATTATATGCCTGTTTATGCATATAAACATCTTTCATGTTCTTACTCATATTATTTCCCCTAGCATGTTTATTTTTAGGTCTGGTCTGTAGTTTATTATTACTTGCTCTTCCGATAATTCAGGATGTTTACGTTTAAACTGCTTTGCGTTTACGTAATCTACATTATACTTTATACATTTCTGTCTAAACGATTCATCTGATGTTCTTTGTATTACAAGCTCTATTATCTGTTCATCGGTTAAATTAGTATGTTCTCTTTTATATTTTTTAGCTGTATCATAACTTATACCAGCATCTATACACTTATATTTAAAAGGTTTTTCTTTATCCTTTAATGATTGTATTATTTCATCATCTGTCATATCACTGTTTAATTTTCTATTATATAATGCAGTACCGTAATATACTCCTGCTTCTTCACATTTCTCTTTAAATGTTTTCGAATCCTTTTTGCTTTTTAGATATTCAATTATCTGCTCATCTGTTAGATTACTATGTTGTTTCCTTATTGAACATGCTGTATTGTAATTTACTTTTGCTAGTACACATTTTTGCCTAAAAGATTTAGTTTTATTTAAGTAATACAATATTACTTGCTCATCTGTTAATTCCTTATGCTTATTTTTATAACTATATGCTCTTTGAAAATCTATTCCATGTTCTCTACATTTTTCTCTAAATGATTTTTGTTTAGGTGTTAAGTAGTACTGAATTACTTGCTCATCACTTAATTCTTTATGTTTATCCTTATAATATCTTGCTTTATTATAATCTATTCCTGCGTTTAAGCATTTATCCTTGAATGTCATTGTTCTATCTCCTTTGGCAATATCAGTTCTCCTAACATATTTATTTTTAAATTTGGTCTGTAATACAGCATTACTTGTTCATCTGTTAGTTCCGGATGTTTTTGTCTATAAGAAAGAGCCAATTTATAACTTATATTTACATCTGCACACTTCTCTTTAAATGTTTTTGATTTTTTCAGGTAGTATTGTATGATTTGTTCATCTGTTAATTCTGGGTGATTTCTTCTAAAGCGAATTGCTGCATCGTAATTTACCCTAGCATCATTGCATTTTGCCATAAATGACTTATTTTTAGCTTGTACATAATACTGTATGATTTGGTCATATGTTAGTTCTGGATGTTGATGTTTATAATGATTAACTGCAGAATAGCTTACATTTACCTCTATACACATTTCGTAGAATGATTTTGTTTTAGGCTGTAAATAATAATTTATTACTTGCTCATCTGTTAATTCTGGATGTTTTTTCCTATAACACCTAGCATTATTATAATTCACACCTGTTTCTATACATCTTTGTCTAAGTGTTTTTTGTTTGGGTTGTTGATAATATTCTATTATTTGTTCATCTGTTAATTCTGAATGTATTTTTCTGAAATGAAATGCCGCACCATAACTTACATTTGCATCAATACATTTTTCTTTAAATGTTTTTGATTTGGGTTGTAAGTAATATTCTATTATTTGTTCGTTTGTTAATTCTGGATGCCTCCCTTTAATATAACGAGCTGTATTATAATTTACACCCGCTTCTTTGCATTTTTGCTTGAATGATTTTGGTTTAGGTTGTAAGTAATAATTTAATATTTGTTCATCTGTTAGTTCTGGGTGTACTGTTTTATAATTAACAAATTTATTATAATTGATTCCCATCTCTTTACACTTTTTATAAAGTGTTTTCTGTTTAGGTTGCAGGTAATAATTTATTACTTGTTCATCTGTTAGTTCTGGGTGTCTTGCTTTATACATATAAGCCGCTTTACAATTTACATCTGCTTTCTCACATTTCTGCTTGAATGTCATTTATATTACCTCTCTAATAGTATGTTTAAAAAATGATTTAATACTTATTTTTTGTTTATTAATATAATAACTAATTACCTTCTCATCTATTAATTCCGCATGTCTTCTTCTATAAGTGTCATTTATTATTCTCCTCTGGTATCACCAGTTCTCCTAGTATGTTTATATAGCAATCTGGTCTATAGTATAAAATTACCTGCTCTTCTGTTAATTCTGAATGATCTATTTTATATTTTATAGCATTATTATAATTTATGTTTGCTTCTAAACATTTTTGCTTGAATGACTTTGGTTTAGGTTGCAGGTAATAACTTATTACTTGTTCATCTGTTAATTCTGGATGTAAATGTCTATAATAATTAGCTGTACTATAATTTATGTTTGCTTCTATACACTTTTGTCTGAATGGTTTTGGTTTAGATTGCAGGTAATGATTTATTACTTGTTCATCTGTTAGTTCTGGATGTAAATGTCTATAATAATTAGCTTTCTTATAATTTATGTTTGCTTCTAAACATTTTTGCTTGAATGATTTTGGTTTAGGTTGTAAGTAATAATTTAATATTTGTTCATCTGTTAATTCTGGATGTGCCATTTTATATT
>JAGALE010000384.1 GCA_017625335.1 Lachnospiraceae bacterium | reverse complement strand
CCAACATGAGGAATTGACATATTCCGGCAGTAATGAAATGTTAGATGATATGGAGGAGGCTCTTAAGGACAGAGAAACTCCTATACTACGGAGACGATTTATAGCCTCAGTAATATTGCTACTTCCTCTGATATATGTGTCTATGGGACATACCATGTGGGGATGGCCATTACCGAATATTGTCGAGCAAAACTGTATGGCTATAGGACTTATACAGCTAATTCTGGCTTCTATAATAATGCTTATTAATCAAAAGTTTTTTGTTAATGGTGTAAGGGGAGTAATACACAAAGCCCCTAATATGGATACCTTGGTTGCCCTTGGTTCTGGTGCATCATTTGTATATAGTGTGTATGGGCTATTTGCCATGAGCCATTATGTAATAGAGGGTAATATGGAGTTGGCTGATTCATATATGCATGACCTTTATTTTGAGTCGGCCGCTATGATTCTTGCACTTATTACCTTGGGTAAAATGTTAGAGGCTTATTCAAAGGGCAAAACTACAGACGCCATAAAAGGTCTTATGAAGCTAGCTCCCAAGGTGGCTACAGTTATTAGGGATGGAGTAGAGATAAAGATACCTGTTGACCAGCTCGTGATAGATGATATATTTGTAGTTCGTCCCGGGGAAAATATACCTGTGGATGGAGTGATTATAGAGGGATATAGTGCGGTGGACGAATCTGCTCTAACAGGAGAGAGCATACCTGTCGACAAGCAGGTAGGGAGTATCGTTTCTGCTGCAACTATTAATCAATCAGGCTTTATCAAGTGTCAGGCTACAAGAGTGGGACAGGATACAACACTTTCACAGATTATAAAAATGGTCAGTGATGCGGCAGCTACTAAAGCACCTGTGGCAAAGCTTGCGGATAAGGTGTCAGGAGTATTTGTTCCCGTTGTGATTGGCATAGCCATTTTAACTATATTTATATGGCTTTTGGTTGGTGAAAGCTTTGGCTTTGCTCTTGCCAGAGGTATATCAGTTCTTGTAATAAGCTGTCCTTGTGCACTAGGACTAGCAACACCGGTGGCCATAATGGTAGGCAACGGCATGGGAGCTAAGAACGGAATATTATTTAAAACTGCCACATCCTTAGAGGAGGCAGGCAAGGCAAATGTTGTGGCGCTAGATAAGACGGGAACTATAACTATGGGTAAGCCACAGGTTACAGATATTGTTACAGCTGACGGCGTGGAAGAGGAGGAGCTGCTTAAGCTAGCCCTCAGCCTTGAACAAAAAAGTGAGCATCCCCTTGCCAAGGCAGTGGTTGAATACTGCGTTGCCATAAGTCAGGGAGAAGGGGCAGGAATAGTTCCCCTAGATGTGGAGAATTTTGAAGCTTTGCCGGGAAATGGTCTTAGAGCCACCTATGAAAATGTAGAGCTATACGGAGGCAATTTCGATTTCATAAGTAGCAAATCAAAGGTTTCTGAAAAGCTTAAGAATGCGGCAGGTGAGCTTTCAGCCCAGGGTAAAACACCGCTTTATTTTAGCTGTGGAGATAGTCTGCTTGGACTTGTAGCGGTGGCTGATGTAATAAAGCCGGATAGTGTGGAGGCTATAAAAGAGCTTCAAAACATGGGAATACATGTAGTTATGCTTACCGGAGATAATGATATTACAGCCAATGCCATAGGACAAAAGGTGGGAGTTGATCAGGTTATAGCCGGAGTTCTTCCACAGGGTAAGGAAGCAGTTATACAGAGCCTGATGGTTGGAGGTGATGCTTCAGAGAAGATTCATCAAGGCCATGATATAGGTGATGGTAATAGTGAGAGTAGCAATGAAAACAAAAAACATAATTGCGATAAAAGCAGTAATGTAAGCTGGACAAATAAGGTTATAATGGTGGGTGATGGAATTAATGATGCACCGGCCCTTACTAGAGCTCACATAGGAATTGCCATTGGTGCAGGAACAGATATAGCTATAGATGCAGCTGATGTGGTGCTTATGAAGAGTAGTCTTAAGGATGTGGCAGCTGCCATAAGACTCAGCAGACAGGTGTTTAAGAATATAAAGGAGAATCTGTTCTGGGCATTTATCTATAACATTATAGGAATACCGGTGGCAGCAGGAGCACTTTACTATCTTACAGGACTTTTGTTAAATCCAATGATAGGAGCAGCGGCTATGAGTTTGTCTAGCTTTTGTGTAGTGAGCAATGCTCTTAGACTTAATCTATTTAATGTTGATAGTGCCAAGAGGGATAAATCACTATCGGAGAAGAAGAGATTTGTGAGCACTGTGTGTGTTGCTAAGATTGAAAATGAAGAGAACGTCAATTCTATAGATGAAAAACAAGAAAACATGGATATCAATATAGATGTTGAGTTGGTAGAAAAAAACAATGAAGAAAAAGGTGAAAAAATAATGAGTATGGAAAAGACAATGAAAATTGAAGGAATGATGTGTGGACACTGTGAGGCTAGAGTTAAGAAAACTCTTGAGGCATTAGCTCAAGTGGATGAGGCTATTGTAAGCCATGAAAAGGATGAGGCTATTGTAAAGCTCAACGCATCAATCAGTGATGAGGAGCTTACCAAGGCTATAGAGGATCAGGATTATAAGGTGGTGTCCATAGATTAGTATCAATATGTAAAAATATGTAAAAAAAATGTAGTATTCTATGAGCTATTATGATATTATTGTGCCTAATATTTTTTTTGGGAGGATAATAATATTATGGAATTGAACAACAACTACGAACAGGATTCTATGGACTTAGAAAATCGTCCGAATCCAAATGATGCATTATTTGGTGGAATGTCTATGGACGAGCCATACCAGGTAAGAAGTGTGTACACACCATCCGCAGTAAAAAGCGGACCTTCACCGATTATAACAGTTGCTATAATTGCTATAGTACTTCTTATAGTGGGAGGAGTAATCTTCAACATGAAGAAGGCTGAAAAGGAAGCTAGAGTATTCGATGGAAAGTATGTTATGACTAAGATGGAATCTGAGGGGCTTACATTGGATATGGAGCAGTTTGAAAAGATGACAGGAGCAACCTTTACCGGCTATGTGAAGATAGATGGTAAGAAGGGTTATATTGAAATGAAGCTTAACGGTGCTGGATATAATAATGGTGCCAGTGGTGATTGTGATGTGATATTAGATGGAAACATTATAAAACTTACAAATGGCGGTGAACAAATTCGTCTAGAACACGGTGAGGATGATAAGGGAGAATACTTGCTTTTTGACGAAGTTGGCGGACGTATTTATTTTTATAAAGAGTAATAATTATAGACAGAGTAAAGGGCTATCAAAAAACAGAGCTTTTTGCTCTGTTTTTTTGTGCTAAGACAAAGATTGGTTGCAGAAAATAATTAATTTAAAATATACATTATGTAAAAATTTGCTAATATGTCAAAACAAATATAAAAAAACACTGTAATGTAGGGAAAAATGTATTTTAAAATAAAACTAAGTATAGTACTATATAAGAGTAACAGAGGTTTTAGCTACAGATAAATATTGTAGAAATTATGTTATTTAGGGGAGGAAAAAATGGATTACAATAACAACAATAATGATGGAATGTATGGCGGCGGTAACCCATATGGCGGAAACAATCAATATGGAAGCAATCAATATGGTGGCGGTCAGTACGGTGGAGTAAATCCTAATGACGCCTTGTTTGGAGGCGGAAATATGGGTGGTGGAATAGGTGGTAGTCAGCCTTACTATTCATCATCCTATTCAAGCTATTCATCGAAGAAGAGTAATGGTACAGGAATAATAATTGCTGTAGTGTTAGTGCTTCTTTTGGCGGTTGCAGGATATTTTGTCTATAATCATTTCTTTGCGAAGAGCAGTTATGATGGTTACTATGAGATGACAAAGGCTGAATATATGGGAATTACTATGGAGATTGATCAATTAGAGAATATGTCAGGTATGACTATGGAAGCAAGCATAGAGATAGATGGCAAAAATATGTATATGGAAATCAATGAAAATGGAAATGTTTCATCTGGAAATTGTACATACGAGATAGATGGCGCATCTATTGTATTGCATAATAATGGTGAGACACTTTATGGAACCTATAACGAGGAAACTAAGGAGATTAAGCTTACTACTCCTGGTGCAACTCTTATATTTGAAAAGATTAAATAAATGAGAATCAATTGATTATAATATATAATTAATGTGGATTATAGCTACTGCGTATATAGCTGCAGTAGCTATTTTTTATGTGGAATGCCAGTGAGATTACAGAATAGTAAGAATAAAGAAGTATTTAAAAGGACTTAGGTAGTTATATTACTTAAATGTGTGCAAAGTGCACAAAAAGATTTGGCAAAAATCCATAAAGTTGTACAAAAAGCAATTATTTTCGTGATTAATAATTGACATATCATAGTTAAATGTTATAATGAAAATAGATTTTGAAACGGGTTTCACAGCAGAATGACTGAAGTGATTTTTGCATATAGATAATAACCTATAAGTGGTAATTGAGTAAGGTATGGTATAGTGTGCAGCATTGTAGCAGGTGCATGCTATAGGAAGGGGGTTACATATGGCTAGTATCAGAGAAGTAGCAAAGCTAGCTAATGTTTCACCAGCCACAGTATCAAGAGTTATGAATGGTACGGCAAGGGTTGATGAGGAAAAGAAGCAGCGAGTACTTGCAGCAATTAAGGAGACAGGCTTTGTACCTAATGAGGTGGCAAGGTCGTTATTTAAGAAATCAGCCAAGTTAATTGGGCTTATACTTCCAAGTATAGAGAATCCATTTTTTGCTCAGCTAGCAGGTGCTATAGAACGATGTGCAGATAAGCATGGATATAGATTGGTTTTGTGTAATACAGGATCAGTTACAGAGAAGGAAAAGGCGGCTATGCAGATGCTGTCATCTATGAATGCAGATGGAATAATCCTTACTACCAGTAACGAAGAGCTAAGAGAGTTCACAGAAAATTGTAGTATCCCTATAATAGTTACGGATAGAGTTTTTCAGGGAAGCAATAAACTAAAATACGTTCATTGCGATCACTATAAGGGTGGAAGAATGGCGGCTGAGCACCTTATAGACTGCGGATGCAAAAGTATAGTATGCATCAAGGGACAGCAGGAGATATCCAGCGCAAGAGACAGATATGATGGATACAGGGATGTGTGCAAGGAACGGGGAATTAAGGAACAGACTGTGGATTCAGCCTACGATTTTGAGGAAGGTATGAAAGTGACAGAGGAAATCCTTGAAACCTTTAAGGATGTAGATGGAATTATAGCATGTAATGATATGGTTGCCATATCAGCCTATAAGGTATTACATAAAAATGGAATTGATGTTCCTGGCAAGATACAGATTATAGGCTTTGACGATATAGCCCTGGCAAAGCTAATGACACCAGAGCTTACAACCATAGGTCAGCCGGTGAAGGAGATTGGTGCTAAGGCGGCTGAGCTTATAATATTTAAGGATAAGTATGCAAAAGAAGACAAACAGGAATATATATTTGAGGCAAGCTTAGTGGAGAGAGAAACCACTAGAGATATATAAGCTCCTTATAATATTTTTATATATCCTTTATGAAGACTCCTGGTATGAAGGTCTGACAGGGCATTTCGTACACAAGGAGTTTTCTAAGAGGAATTGTGAAACGGGTTTCAAGAGGCTCGATTTTAAACTAATTATACATTGAAATCCCAGATAAACAGTACATAAGTCAGGGTTGGTCACCTGGCATATATATAGACATAAAGATATAAATGTGATGTAAAAAACAAAAGGAGGGTACAAGTCATGAAGAAAGCAGGAATCTTGAACAGCGACATATCAAGAGTTCTCTCTTACATGGGTCACACAGATACCATCTGTATAGGAGATTGCGGATTACCTATACCAGATGAGGTGGAGAGAATTGATTTGGCGCTTAAGTTCGGAGTTCCAACCTTTATGGATACCTTAAAGGTTGTGAAGGAAGACATGAAGATTGAGAAAATTGTTCTGGCTACTGAGATTAAGGAGCAGAACAAGCAGGTTCTTAAGGAGATTGAAGAGCTATTTGAGGGCGAAGGTATTGAGGTAGAATATGTACCTCACACAGAGCTTAAGGCACAGACTAAAAAATGTAAGGCGGTTATTAGAACAGGAGAGACTACTCCATACGCCAACATTATTTTACAGAGCGGATGTATATTCGCATAAAGAGGGAAGGAGGCATACAAGATGAATATTGAAATGAAGGGCATCAACAAATCCTTCGGAAGTAATCAGGTACTTAAGGATGCCGGCTTCCTCTTAAAGGATGGTGAGGTTCATGCACTTATGGGCGAAAATGGTGCAGGAAAATCAACACTTATGAAGATATTGACAGGAGTTTATACAAAGGATAGCGGAACCGTTATCGTAGACGGCGAGGAGGTATCCTACAAGACTCCACAGGAGGCTGAAAAGGCCGGAATTGTATTTATCTATCAGGAGTTAAATGTACTTTTTGACCTTACCGTAGTAGAGAACTTATTCATGGGTAAGGAAATCACCAAGAAGTTTGGTGTGTGTGACATGAAGGCCATGAAGTCTAAGGCAAAAGAGGTTATGGATAAGGTTGGAGTGAATATTCCGGTAGACGCAGTTATGAGCGACCTTTCCGTAGGACAGCAGCAGATGGTGGAAATCTGTAAGGCACTTATGGTGGATGCGAAGGTAATTATCATGGATGAGCCTACAGCAGCTCTTACTGAGAGTGAGACAGAAGGACTTTTCAAGGTTATTAACTCACTTAGGAAAAAGGGAGTATCCATCGTATACATTTCCCATAGAATGGAAGAAATTTTCGCACTTTGTGACAGAATTACAATTCTTAGAGATGGTCAGTATATCGATACTAAGGAGATTAAGGACCTTACTATGGATGATGTAGTTCAGATGATGATTGGTCGTGAAATCGGTGAGCGTTTCCCATCAAGAGATGTGGAAATCGGCGGAGAGGTGCTTAGAGTTGAAGGACTTTCAAGCGGCAAGCTTTTTCACGATGTTAACTTCTCAGTAAAGGCCGGTGAGGTGCTTGGTGTAGCCGGACTTATGGGTGCAGGAAGAACTGAGATTATGCAGGCAATCTTCGGTAACCTTAAGAAGGATGGCGGTAAGATTTTCATCGACGGTGAAGAGGTAATAATTAAGAATCCTAGACAGGCTATAGCAGCAGGTATTGGATTCATAACAGAGGATAGAAAGACAGAGGGACTCCTCCTAGAGAAGAGTATAGCTGAGAACATTGAGATAGCTAACCTTGACAGAGTGTCTAACCACAATGTGTTAAATAAGACTAAGCAGGAGAATCTTGTTAAGAAGGGTATCGAGGACTTTAGAGTAAAGTGCTTCGGACCATGGCATGAGTGTAACAACCTATCAGGTGGTAATCAGCAGAAGGTGGTTTAGCTAAATGGGTAGCTACAAATCCTAAGATACTTATCTTAGACGAGCCTACACGTGGTGTAGATATTGGAGCTAAGAAGGAAATCTATAGCGTAATCAATGATTTGGCAGCTAAGGGAGTTGCAGTAATAATGGTTTCATCAGAGCTTCCAGAGGTTCTCGGAATGAGTGATAGAATCATGGTAGTTCGTGAGGGTGAAGTAAGAGGAATCCTGGATGGCGCCACTGCTGACCAGGCGAAGATTATGACATTAGCGACAGGAGGTAGTATATAATGGAAAAGAGCAAAAAGAGTATCGGCGCCCTAATAGGTGAAAATGGCGCATATATAGCATTAGTATTATTAGTAATTGTAATTAGTTGTATCAGCCCAGAGTTTAGAACAGCTGACAACTTCTTAAATCTTTTAAGACAGGCATCATTTAACGGACTTATTGCATTTGGTATGACATGTGTAATCCTTTCAGATGGTATTGACCTTTCAGTAGGCTCAACATATGCACTTAGTGCAATCATCTGTGCAGAGATGCTTGTAAATGGAGTTAACCCGGTATTTGCAGTTATCGTATCACTTATCCTTGGTGTAGCACTTGGTGTAGTAAGTGGTGTACTTGTAACAATCGGAAGACTTCAGCCATTTATCGCAACACTTATAACAATGACAGCATACAGAGGTCTTGCAAAGATTATTACAAATGCAATGCCTATTTCAAGACTTGCAGATAGCTGTGAGTCAGAGGGTGGAGCATTCTTCTTCAAGACACTTGGTAAGGGTAACTTAGAGTTTGGACCAGCGGCAAATCCATGGTTTTCAATTCCAATCCCTGTAATTATATTTGTACTTGCACTTGTAATCTTCTACTTCATTCTTACTAAGACAACATTTGGTAGAAGAATCTACGCTACAGGTTCTAATGCAAAGTGTGCAAAGCTTGTAGGTGTTAATGTAACTAAGACAAAGATTTCAGTATACGCAATCTCAGGCTTTATGTCTGCTCTTGCAGGTATCATGATGATTTCAAGACTTGACTCAGCTCAGCCAACTATGGGTTCAGGCTTCGAGCTTGACGCTATCGCAGCAGTTGCGCTTGGTGGAACAAGTATGAGTGGTGGTCGTGGTAGAATCATGGGAACATTTGCCGGTGTACTTATCATTGCAGTACTTAACAATGGTTTGAACATTTTAGGTATCTCATCCTACTACCAGGAGGTTATCAAGGCAATCGTTATCCTTGTAGCAGTATTATCAGACCGTAAGAGATAATTATAGGAGGTATAAAGCATGAAGAATTTAAAGAAAATAGTTGCACTCATGTTATGCTTGGTAATGATGCTTAGCCTTGCGTCCTGCAGAATTACAATTGACGGTGAGAGCAATGCAAAGAAGAAGGTAACAAATGGAACTATCGGTTTATCAGTATCAACTCAGAATAACCCATTCTTCGTATCACTTGTAGAGGGTGCAAAGGCTGAGGCGAATAAGCAGGGCGTACAGCTCACAGTAGTAGATGCAGGTGATGACGCAACTAAGCAGGTTAGTGACATCGAGGATCTTGTATCTAAGGGAGTATCAGTACTTATAGTAAACCCAGTTGATTCAGATGCTGTATCAGGAGCAGTTCAGGCAGCTAAGAATCAGGGAATTAAGGTTATATCAGTAGATAGAGCAGTAAACGGAGTAGAGGTTGACTGCGAAATCGCATCAGACAACGTGGCAGGTGCCCAGCTTGCAACACAGTTTATCGTGGATACACTTGGCGAGGGTGCTGAGGTAGCAGAGCTTCAGGGTATCGCAGGAGCATCAGCAGCTATAGACAGAGGACAGGGCTTCCACAATGTAGCAGATGCTAAGCTTACAGTAGTAGCTAGCCAGGTAGCAAACTTTGACAGAACTGAGGGTATGACAGTTATGGAGAATATCCTTCAGGCTAACCCTAATGTTAAGGGTGTATTTGCAGCAAATGATGAGATGGCACTTGGTGCAGTTGAGGCAATCTCAGGTGCAGGTAAGAATGTTGTAGTGGTAGGCTTTGATGCAACAGATGATGCTATTGCAGCAATTAAGGATGGAAGAATGGCAGCTACAATCGCTCAGCAGCCAGAGCTTATCGGTTCTACTTCAGTAGCAAATGCAGTTAAGTTAATTAACGGCGAGACAATTGACGCTAAGATACCTGTAGAGGTAACACTTGTAACAATTGATAATGTAGATACATTTAATGCTAAGGCACCAGTTGAGATAGTTGGAAATGGCGGAATTGGTTTATCAGTATCAACTCAGAATAACCCATTTTTCGTAACACTTGTAGATGGTGCAAAGGCCAAGGCAGCAGAGCTTGGAGTAGAGATAACAGTAGTAGATGCAGGTGATGATGTAACCAAGCAGGTTAGTGATATCGAGGACCTTGTATCAAAGGATATCAGTGTGCTTATTGTAAACCCTGTTGATTCAGACGCAGTAGCAGGTGCAGTAGAGGCAGCAAAGGCAAAGGGTGTTAGAGTAATCGCAGTAGATAGAGCAGTAAATGGTGTAGAGATTGATTGTCAGATCGCATCAGACAACGTAGCAGGTGCAGAGCTTGCAACACAGTATATCGTAGACACACTTGGTGAGGGCGCTGAGGTAGCAGAGCTTCAGGGTATAGCAGGTGCGTCAGCGGCTATCGACAGAGGACAGGGCTTCCACAACATTGCAGATGCAAAGCTTACAGTAGTAGCAAGTCAGGTGGCAAACTTTGACAGAACAGAGGGTATGACAGTTATGGAGAATATCCTTCAGGCTAACCCTAATGTAAAGGGCGTATTCGCAGCAAATGATGAGATGGCACTTGGAGCACTTGAGGCAGTTTCAGGAGCAGGTAAGGACGTAGTAATCGTAGGCTTTGACGCAACAGATGACGCTATTGCAGCTATTAAGGAAGGCAGAATGGATGCAACTATCGCTCAGCAGCCAGACCTTATTGGAGCAACTTCAGTTGAGTATGCTAAGAAGCTTATGGACGGAGAGTCAATTCCAGCTTCAGTTCCAGTAGAGGTAACACTTATTACTATTGATAATGCACAGTAGGAGGCATGATATATGAAGGTTTTAAATATAGGTTCTATGAATTTGGACCATGTATATAATGTAGACCACATCGTACAGCCTGGGGAAACTCAGGCTACCGATGGAATGAATATATTCCTTGGTGGTAAGGGTATGAACCAGTCAATAGCACTTGCTAAGGCTGGAGCAGATGTGTATCACGGTGGAATGATAGGCAAGGATGGTCAGGCATTTCTTCAGGCTTGTGATGAGTACGGAGTAAATTCTAAGTATATTCAGAAGGTTGAGGGTAAGACCGGACATGCTATTATCCAGATAGATAAGAGTGCACAGAATTGTATACTTCTCTATGGCGGAACTAATGAGAAGCTTACAGAGGAGTATGTGGACAGCGTAATCGCTGATTTCGATGAGGGAGATATTCTTCTTCTTCAAAATGAAGTAAATCTTATTCCTTACATTGTAGATAAGGCTTACGAGAAGGGAATGCAGATAGCACTTAATCCATCACCATTTAACGAGAGACTTGATGCGGTGGATATGAGCAAGATTAGCTACTTCCTTATGAATGAGGTAGAGGGTGGACAGATAACAGGTCTTACAGAGCCAGACGACATAATCGCTAAGGTTGTAGAGCTTTATCCAAATGCTAAGATAGTTCTCACACTTGGTGGAGACGGAGCAATCTACGCAGACAAGGATGTAAGATACCATCAGCCAATATTCAAGGTTGAGGCAGTAGATACAACAGCTGCAGGAGATACATTTACAGGATATTTCTTAGCAGGAATAATCGATGGCATGGAGATTCCAGACATCTTGAAGATGAGCGCAAAGGCTTCATCCATCGCAGTAACAAGAGAGGGTGCAGTTCCATCAATTCCTTACAGAAAGGAAGTTATGGAGGCACTTGGTTAGTATTGATTTATTCTATGTGTGACAATTCCTGTATGTAGCTTATGGAGGTATGTGACTTTTTGGTTATGTAGCTTATGAGTTATGTTGCTGGGAAACGGGCATATAGGAAAAAAGCAAGCTGTATTGCCCGAGAAAGTAGACCTGATGAGTTATAGTGTCAGGAAAACCGGGCATATAGGAAAAAAGCAAGCTGTATTGCCCGGGAAAGAAGACCTGATG
>JAGALE010000383.1 GCA_017625335.1 Lachnospiraceae bacterium | reverse complement strand
TTATGAGGACTTTTTTCTGGTAATCTTTCAATAGCTGTAATCAAACCAAATTTTTGATTGGAAATATCTTTTGTGTTATTTTTAGAAGTTAATTCTTTTCTTAAACATCCACAAGATTTAGTCTCACCGCTAATAACAGCTTTTTTATATAGTTCTTTTACGGTTTTATTATCACATTGACACTGGCATAGTACTTTGCCACCGCCAAGTTCTTTAAGTATCACCCAATTCCCAAATTGTTTATCTACTTCACCTACATGCCTACACTTATATTCTGTTTTAGAATTTGTTAAATTACTATGGTACTGCTCTTTCTCAAATCCACATACACATTTGCATAAACATTTCCTGTTAGGAAGCATTTTAATTACTTCCCAGTCACCAAAATGTTGACCTACTAAGTCTTTCCTTTTCGATGAATATCTAGTACATCCACAGGACTTGGACCTACCACTTATAAGGTTATAATTGCTTATTGTTTTTACTGTGTGGTTTTCACACTGACATTCACATAATGATTCAGTATCAGATACTATATCTATGACAATCCAATTGTTATAAATATCTCCTACATTTACCATTATTCTATATAGCCCCCAATCTTAAGCACTTTATCAGTGAGTACATCTATTTTACGAGCGAACTCTATTGCATTTTTAGATGTACTAGAACCTTTATCACAGAATATTCTACCCCTTAAAGAGTTATCAATTATATCTATATCAAAAGGTAATACTTCTACAAGCTCAAGATTTAATTTTTTAATGGGATAATCAGAAAAATGTACAGATGTTCTCTTATTTAACACTATTCTCATTTTTGTAAAACTGTCTATACCAGAAAGTGCCATGTTTCTTCGTAATTTTTCAGTATTTATTATTGAGCTAATACCTTCATCCCATACCATGTATATAGCATCACAACAATATAACATTGTATTCTGCAATAAACAATCTATTCTCATAGGACAATCTACAAGTATTAAATCATAATATTGTCTGCATTTATTTATCATACTATTGAAGTTTTCAATAGCTACTCTGTTATTACAGTTTATTTCATCTTGTAGTGTTCTATTATTTGCATATAATAGGTTTATTTCATTAGTTGTATCAATACATTCACTTAATGAATTTTTACCTAATAAGAAGCTAACTAAATCAGGCTTCTCTATGTCTTGTCTAATGCCTAAATATGTGTGCTGTACTGGACACATTATATTTAAGTCTATAAGTAACACTTTTAACTGTCTCTGACTTGCTGTATATGCTATATTATTAACTAGAGTTGTTGTACCAGCACCACCGCAGGCATTAGTAAATACTACTACGTTATCCACTAATTTTTTACCAGATGTTTGTGCTTTACCAGACAATTCTTTTATAACATCCACAGCTACATCAGATGTAGTTTTGGCTAAGTTTACTTGTCCTTCACTCTCTGCCTGTCTTTCCATCTGACGTACTTTTTTATTAATATTAAATAGAGCCATTATATATCCCTACCTTTCGCTTACTCTGTTCTCTGAGGTAATGATACCTTAAATTCAACGTCACTCTTACTTAAATACTGGTAATATGTAGCTTCTTCCTCAGGTGTGAGAGCTACTAATAATGTTGCAGGTGTAACAGACTGCTGGAATGCCTCACTAGCATCTAAATTCGCTTGCTGGTATACAGTTCTTTCATTATATGCAGCATAAATATCTAGTATACTGTCACCATTTTGATTTAATAAATCAGCTACCATAATATCCTTAAATACTGACTCTTCTCTAAATGTTTCTACTTGCTCTGTTACGTAATTACCATAACCATCATCCTGTTTAACAACCTCTTCAGTAGAGAATATAGCTATTACATTTATTCTATCTCCAGGCTGTAAGAATGTTTTAAATGATTTTAATTCTGCATCACCAACATCCAAAGGCACTATATTTTTACCAGGATATGAGTATAGCACAGTATCACTATTATCAGTTCTAGATGTTACGATATCTTTAATCGTAGCAACTGTATCTTGCTGTAAGGAATAGGCTGCGAATGTATTAATGAGTTTACCCCTTTCTTCCCATAACACTATTCTACGACTCTTTGTACCAGAATTATTTGTTACAGCATATTTTTCAAATTCACCTGTTAACATTGTGTACTCTTTAAGCATACTTTCTGTAATAACTTGATTCTTGTAAACTGGCTCAGCCCACATAACAACGCTAACTGTTTGTTCTGCTTTCTGCCCC
>JAGALE010000382.1 GCA_017625335.1 Lachnospiraceae bacterium | reverse complement strand
TTTATTCCTATATCTAGTAATAATAACAATACATTGCTTAAGATTAAGCTTATAACAGGTAAATCACATCAGATTAGAGCCCATCTTAAGCATATGGGTTATCCTGTAGCCGGTGATGTAAAATACGGTGATAAGAAATATAATAATTATTTGAAGGATAAGTATGGATTAAAGTATCATTTGCTTCATGCAGGAGAGGTCAGACTTAGTGATGATGTTGTAATTAATGATCCATTACCTGATATTTTCATGAAGATATGTAAGGGTGAGGATTTAAAGGTTTAGAGAGGTTTGTATGGCTACCTGGAATTCAAGAGGATTAAGAGGTTCCACACTTGAGGAGCTGATTAATATTACTAATGAATTATATAGAGAAAAGGGATTAGGTCTCGTTCAAAAGATACCAACACCTATTACACCTGTTAAGATAGATAAGGAAAATGGTAATATATCTTTGGCGTATTTCGAAAAGGATTCCACAGTTGATTATATTGGTGTTGTTCAAGGGGTACCTGTTTGCTTTGATGCTAAGGAATGTGCTGTAGATAAGTTTTCTCTTAGAAATATTCATGAGCATCAGATTGAATTTATGAGAGATTTTGAAAAGCAGGAAGGTATTAGCTTTCTTATAGTAATGTTCACACATAAGAATCAGTTTTATTATATGCGTTTTACTGAGTTACTAGGATATTTAGAAAGAGTAAATGAGGGTCATCCGAAGTATTTTAAATATGAAGAGCTTAATCCAGATTATTTTATAAAGGGAGAGTCAGGGGCTTTGGTTCACTATTTGAAAGGATTGCAGCTTGACTTGGCGGATAGGCAAAAAAAATAATAACAAAGCAATTATGCTTTGTTATTATTTTTTTGTCTTGGATTAACAGCTTTAGGCCATCCTTCCAAGTTAGCATTACATATTGCAGCAAAAATCTTTTCCTTACAGCCTGGATTTTCCTGCTCTA
This sequence comes from Lachnospiraceae bacterium, assembly GCA_017625335.1. Classification (GTDB taxonomy): domain Bacteria; phylum Bacillota; class Clostridia; order Lachnospirales; family Lachnospiraceae; genus Coprococcus_C. Next base: position 1,155 of record JAGALE010000382.1, on the reverse strand, counting down.
ATGCTTTTATGTGCTGCTTGGCGTATTCTCTTTTGGTGAATCCATCGGCAGGACATTTTGCGGTTACCACAGGTAGCTCCATTGCACGCTCAAAGGCAGCAATTTCACCTTCGTTACAGAACATAAGTGGTCTTATCATTGTAAGCTCACTTCTATCTAAATAGGTTACAGGAGAGAAGGTGTGAATTCTGCCTTCAAAAATCAAAGACATAAGGAAGGTTTCTATTATATCATCCTTGTGATGAGCGTATGCGAATTTGTTACAGCCAAGCTCCTTTATTTTATCATTTAGAGCCCCCTTACGCATTTTTGCACACAAAGAACAAGGATTTGATTCCTTTCTATAATTAAATATTATGTCGTATATCTCAGTTTCTTCCACATAATATGGAACTTCTAATTCGGCACAGAGCTTTTCAATCTGGTCAGTATGAAAGCCAGGATATCCCAAATTAATGGTAATTGCAATAATTTCAAACTTTTTAGGGTAAAAACGTCTAAGATGAGCCATGGCATATAATAGAGCAAGACTATCCTTGCCACCTGATATACCTATAGCAATTTTGTCACCTTCCTCTATCATTTGATATGTATCTATAGCACGTCTTGCATGACTAAGTAATTTTTGTAGCTTCATAAGCCCTCCAATTAATATAAAGTACAGGTTGTAGTATAGCATATGGTTTTTGTGGGTGTAAAGTGGAACTTATGGAGGGCGATATATAGGACTGTTGATTTTATAATATTACTTCAGAGCCAATGATAATATCATATATTGGAATGAATCAAAGAATAGATATTTAAAAATCAATATAAATAATTCAACATAAAAACGAACAATTGTTCTAATAAACTATTGACAAACATCTGTTCGTGTGATAATTTATATACAGAACAGCAGTTCGATTAACGATGAGCGTTATTAATAAGTAGTATTTGATGATTTTAATATTTAGCGTTTATTTATTAGTTTTTATTTGGTGGTTATTGTTGGAATAGTTTATTTGATATGTACATTAGGTGAGAGGAGACTATTATGAGTTATTGTGTGGATAGGGTAGTTAAGGTATTTAATTATAATTATAAGATTATAATATTGATGATTTGTTTTGTTATGTTTTTGGGAGTTTGTTTCTTTAGCAGATTTAATAACAC
>JAGALE010000381.1 GCA_017625335.1 Lachnospiraceae bacterium | reverse complement strand
GTATATAGATATAGGCTTAATAAAAAAGTAGATAGAGAGCATATACTTTCAGTATGGGAAGTAATTAAACCAAGACTTAGAGAAGTAGTAAAATTCATATCTGAAAATAATACAGATACAGTTAGAACTTGGTTAAAAAATGTGTTTAACTTTGATGATACACAAATTGATTATATTCTTGATATCAAGTTATCTAATATTACAGTAGACAAAGCTGATAAGAGTATTAAAGAATTGTTTAAACTCAGAGATGAAATTAAAGATATCAAAGATATTATTACAAATGAGGCAAGAATTAATCAGATTATCATTGATGAACAGGATGAAATCATTAAATTATATGGAAAAGACTGTAAAGTCCAGCAGGCTCCTATGATTGTAGAAGAGAAAGAACCTAAGGAAGAGGAAGTAATATCAGATGAAAAAGTAATGGTCATTGTCACTAAGAATTTCTACATTAAGAGATTTGTAACAATTAGAGAAATTCAAAATTATACAGAGCCTGAAAATGATAAAGAATTGTTGAGATTTAGTATTAAGAACAATGATTATCTGTTAGTTTTCACTTGTGATGGTACAGTTCATAAAATTTTAGTAAATGACATCGATGCATCTAGAGGCGGGTTCAAGGAAACAATTACATCTAAGATTGGGCTAGATGACCCATCTAAGATTATTTGGATTGATAACGCTGGAGATTATAAAGGTTACTTCAATCTTGTATATCCAAACGGTAGAGGAACTAGAGTTTACTATAACAGAGCTACAGGAAAGAGAGCAAAATATGTAGGTTTATTCCAGCCTTGTGATCCTAAGCAACAGTGGATTACACGTGCAGATAAATTCTTTATTATTACAAGAAATGCAAAAGCTTCTTATTGTGATTTATCATTATTAGGAATGTTCTCAGCACGTTCAGCATTTAAGGTAGCTAGAATTTCTTCAGGTGATGGCATTTTAGGAATTCAGCCTATTGATAAGGTTCCTGATATGAGTGCTATTGACCTTGAAAGATACTCTAAGGAATATACAGTTAAAATTGGTGATGATAAACTTTGGTAAGTTGAAGTTACTCAGTATAATTTGAAAGGATACTTAAGTAAATGATTAATTATTCAGTAGGTATAATTGAGTGCTTAGAAAAAATCTTTGGTGGTGTATTGGTAGGTGGGCTTAGATCTGATAATGTTATGCTAAAGGACATTATCAAGTCATCCAAGATTAACCTATCAAGATTCACAGGATTTTTTCCTAGCAATATCTTTAAAGATGAATATGCAATATTTTATGAAATACTGATAACAGCCAACGCTAAGACTTTTTCAGTTAACCAGCTTAGGGATATTATAGATAACAATAGAGATTTAGTGCTTAATACTCCTTATGTCGATATATCAAGATTTGCAAAGACAGATGATGGTAGACAAGCTACAGATGATGAAATAATTGAAGCATTTATAATTACACTAACAGAAAAATTGATTGAATTATCAAATGAGTATGTTGACGAAAGCGAGTTTAGTTCATCATGTAATATTTTTATTGATTGGTATAAAAAAGCATTTTTAGCCGAGGTTTCAACTAACATGGCTGCTATGATGACAAGTAGTGATGGTATTGAAATTAGAAAACCTGGTAAGCGTAGAGAAAAGTATATGGGTTATGATGATACAATTAAGTATTATAATGAATCCATGAAGGTATTAAGAGAGTTATCAGAAGAAAACAGAGTTAGGTCATTTAAAGTTAATGATGAATGGCTTAAAAAAGATATGGAAAAATCAGAAAAATCAGATGACAAGGCATTATTGTCAATAGGCATTAAAGAGATAGATGACTATCTTGGAGAATTAAGACGTGGCAATATGCTTGGTATTTTAGGACCTCCTAAAGGAGGTAAAACAAGATTTTCAAATTACATAGTTCAGATTGCATTAAGAAAAGGTCTTAATGTTTGTATATGGCCTTTAGAAGGTACACCTGAAGAATGGATATCAAATCAGGTAGCTTGCAGAATAGCTATGGAGTCAGCTGATGAACGAGCACAAGATGGTATTTTAAGACTAGACAGTAAAAAAGTGCTACAGAATAGATATAGTGAACCATCAATTAAACGAGAGATTGCATCAGCTAAGACATACTTAGCAACTAATGAAAATTGTGGTAGACTTTCATTTATTGAAGGCGCTGCTTATTGTGAGGATTTCTTAGATGTATTGCAGGATCATTATGACAACGAAAATCCTTTTGACGTATTAGTAATAGACAGTTTAGTAAACATTCTATCCAGATATGGTAAGGGTAAGTCTGAGAGAATTTCAGATGCTTATATGAGGTTGCAAGCATTCATTAAGACAAAATTAAGAAAACCTGCACTTGCAATTATGCCAGCACAGTTGAAGCAGGATACAGTAGACTTTTTAAGAAAAAATCCTGATGAAACAATTGATGTTACTGGTGGCGGTGAATCAGCAGAAACAATCAGAACACCTGATGAAGTAATAGGACTATTCAGTAGTAAAGAGGAAAGAACAGGTAATATCATGCATATGTATCATGTTGCATCAAGACATAGTCAATCTTTCCCCGATTTTATGTGTAGGTGTTACTTAGAGTGCTGCTATTTTGCACACTTAGAACAATAAGAAATTAATTTAACCAACTTATTTATGGTGATAAACATCATATGGGTTGGTTAAATTTGTATTAATATACCATTAAATAAACATTAAAATTACTAAAATATAAAATATTTTTAATTTTATTTTATAAAGGACGGTAAGTTAAATGGCAGGTAATGTTAGTCAATCATTAATGAATTTATTGACAGAATTTTTAGTACACGAAATAGATGCAAAGGTACTTGATGGTATTACTTATGCATTTGTACTAAAGACAGATAAAAATGCAAAAGAAACATATAAGTCATATATGAATATCAAGGAAGAAGCAAAAAGATGCGGATTTGCAAATGATGAGGTATTCAGAGTTTATGAAGTAAGTAATGGATATATATTTGATATGGACCTTAGAGAGGCCAAGAAAATAACTAGAGCATTAGCAAAGGCAGTTGCAAAAGACACAAGAAATAGTAATATTCCTATTGATTTAATAGGAGAAAAACCTGAGAAACGTAGACAAGCAGATATGACAAGTTTAGCTAGACAGGTTAAAAGAGAGTATGATTCGGGCAAAATGAAAATAGAGGTAGCACTCTTCAGTAGAAATAAGAGTCCTAAAATTACTATAACAGGTATAGGACCTAAAGGAAATAATCTAGCTATTCAGTACAATGCCTATGCTATTAGACATTGGGATATTGAGACAATCAATGAAAAATTACTTGTTCCTGCTGGAATAAGAATTGCTAAAATTGAACCTTGTGAGATATTACCTTCAAAGACAGGAGTAAGATTTATAGTTTATTTAGATAAGGCAATGAATTATAGATAATAATACACAAGGAGTAATGTACCATGAAGTGGTTGGTAATAATAACTATTGGAATAATAGTTTTAAACTATTTATTAATTATTATAACTAAGGAATACAGGGATGCTAAGTTAGAAGGTTTCATGTGTAAGAGATGTTTCAAGATTAATAGAAATAGGGGTGATACATGTGAGAGATGCGGGGCAGAACTTAAACAATGGAATGGTTATAAGACAATATTCTTAGGTAGAAGGCAATGCCTTGACGGAGATGAAATTTATATAAAACGTTCTAAAGTTAAGATGTTTGCTAGAATAGATATATTAATATTTTGGTTAATATCAATAGTATCCGCTAGTATAGCTGGATGGGCAATTAGTAAATTAATTACATTTATTTAAAGGTACAATAGTATGGGATTTATTACAAGTATTACAGAATTTGCTTTTGCAAATAATATGATTGAGGCTGATATAGCTGCAAGAATATTGGGATTAATGCCTGGTTATTATGAGACAATATATCCTGGTTTTACAGTAATGGTTTTAGATGGACCTCAGTTAGTAAGTGAGAGTGAAACAAATCAGGAGATTAAAGTGGTTAAGGACATGTTAATATGTCTTGGTTCATTGCCATTAAAATTCAGATTAGACGAGATAGGAGTTGAGGGCAATGCATTATTACATTTTACTTGTAATGGAAATACAATAATATTTATCAATTTAATAGATGATATACCATATGAATACAAGAATCATATATCATCAGCATTTTATCATGAGATAGAACACATTGATAATAATTTAGTAATTGCAGATTGGAATGAGATGTACAACCATTACATAGAGATAAAACAAACAGGGGAATTTAGGGATAGACTAAGTAATAGAACAAGATAACAAATTGACAAAGGAGATTATATGAAGATTACAGTTAAAACACCTGCATATGATGATAAGGGGCAGGTTATTATGAAAGAAATACCATTTGATGACATTACAATTGGAGCATATTCGTTATTATCAATAGATGGTTCTACATCAAATACCGGTGTAGCAATTATTAGAGAATCAGATGGTGGATTGATGTACAGTCTTACATTTAAAAGAGACAAAACAAATGAGACACCAGTACAATATAAGGTTAGGTTAAAACGAGAAATTAAGAAGTTATTCATGAAGTCTAGCCTAATACAAAAGGTATATTATGAAGAGCCTTGTATTGATAATATAACAGCAATTGCAAATATTTATATGCTAAGAACATTTGTTGAAGAGATTATTGTAGAAGATGAACCAGCATTTGATTATATTAAACATTACGAGATAAATAATAAGAGGTGGAAAAAACTGTTCCTTGCTCCTGATAAGTGTCCTAGTAATTCAGAATTGGAAAAGAAAGCTGTACGTGATAAATTATTAGGATATATGCCTTTTTTAAAAGATTCAACACAAGATGAAATAGATGCTATTGCAATGGGATTTGTAGTTGCTACATCTCTAAGAGAGGGAGTATCATCAGAAGAGCTAGAATCACAGAAGAAACCAAGGCCATTTAAATACAACATAGAATTTATAGGTGCAGAGTATGATGATGGTATGCTTACATTACTTCATGATGTTTATAGCGGACCAGAAAAAATTCTTCAGAATGGTATACTATTCAGTGAGATTGAACGAAAAACAGATTTTGAGAAACACATATATAAACAGATGGGCAATGATGATAAATTATTGATTATCAAGTTTAAATCTGATACACATGCTGATATAATTTTAAAGCATCAAATAGGAATGTTATCAGCACAGTTCCCATACTTATATGCATTAGTATGGAGATATACAAGAAAGACAAGTTAAAACAGTTGACATGGAGGACTTTTAACATATGTATTTAAATGTAACAAATTTATTATGTAGAGCAGACAAAATAGTGGGATTTGAAGCAGACTTATACAAAGTGGATGAGCATCAATTACCCGTGGCTGAAAAAACAGGTTTGGTATTTAGGTCCGGATTAGATATTGAGTTATTCTTAGAGGATATTGTAATAGCTAATCCTAATAGGAGAAATAATCTTATTATAGTTAACGAACCAGATTTTGCAGATAGATGTAACATTTATTATTATCAGCCTAAAACAGCAATATTTGTTGAGCCACCTATAAAGGTAGAGGATGAGTTGGTAATTTCTTTACGTAAGGATAGTAGAGAGGTAAGATTATTCTGGAAGACAGGATCTACAATTTTTAGAAATGTAATCAGTAGAGTTTGTGAAAATGCAACTTTAAAAGTACTAAAGACACAGTAAATAAGTGATGATATCAATAGCAAGTAGGAGGAGTATAAATGAGTTATTGTAGCTGGTGTCATAAGGAAACAGATAAACTAAACTTAGCCAATGTTAATGGTGAGACATTAAAATTATGTGATAGCTGTTATGAGTTCAACACAAAATCACAGTGTAGAAGTTGTGGCGATATTTATGTAACAGGGGTAAATGGACTTTGTTTAATGTGCGCACAGGTAGAAAGTGCAAGTAAAGCAAAAAAGAGAAGTGAACTACTTACTGGAGTAGATTGGGATTTAATAAGTGATTGTGTTAGCGATACAGAGTTTACAGAGGCTGATTATGAAAGATGGGTGACATTTGGACAGGGTAATTTTACACCTGAGATAAGAAGAGCAAACAGAAGAAGATGGATTACTGAAAAGCTAGTTGCATCTGGATATCCATTGGTAATAGTTGAGAGTAATATGGATGATATAGAGTCGCTATTAGATGAGCATTTTTCAAAGATATTAAACAATAAGATTAAAATTGTTATCAGAACAAATTCTACGAAACAAGTGAGAGGATTACAAATAGTAGCTAGAAAAAACAATGTATTTATAGCTAAAGCATAAGGAACAATAAGATGATTAATAAGAATACACTTGATTTACTTAATAAATTAGGTTTCGGAGCAGATGTTGATGCACTTGAGTTATATGTTGGAACACTTAATAATTCAATCAAAATGAGAAATCCTTTAGTAAGTGATAATGAATATATTAAATATGTATCTTTGCTTAGAGAGTTAAAACCTGACTCAAATGAATTGTATAATGTGGACACTGAGGAATTAAACTTTGATCAGTATGACAAGATATATTTAAAATATAGAGTAAACAAATATACTGAAGTATCTGAAAATTCTGAGTTGATTAGGTTAAAACAAATTATAGCAGAGGTAAATAAATCTATTAGTATGACAGCAGTTCTAAAGCCAACAGGTCAACAATTCAGAGCAGTTTATGTTAATGGGTGGTTACATAAAGGAAGTGCTGGGGATATTGATATTACTCGTCACATCAAATCAATTCTACCTACTTACATTGAGGATTGGAGAGTTATGTCTCTTGTAGAGGTTAGAGGAGATCTATATATAAGTAATGATACATATGATAAATATTTAAGTAAACAATACAGAAGTAATAAAGAAGCACTTATAGCATTATTAAGCAATAATGTAGTAGACAGTGAACTTGAGTATTTAAGTTATCAGTGCTATAGAGTATTAACAAATGATTTATTATTTGAGTCAGTGGTGGATGAAATAGAAACACTGGAAGCAACTGGATTAAATATATCTGAATATGCAGTTATTAAAAACGTTAATAAGTTAAATATTGAGGCTTCTATAAATAAATTAATACAATATTTTGAATCCATTGAAAAGGGAGATTCATTAGATTACTTAACAGAAGGAATTATAGTAACATTGAATGATATAACATCAAACAATGATTATATATCAAGTTATTATAACCATACATTTTTAGTTAAGTTAGGATATTGGAAACAAAATAAGTTTAAGGCAGAAATAAAAGACATTAAGTTTATACACGGTATCAAATATTTAGAGCCTTACGCTATTATAGATAAAGTAGTTACACCTATAGGTATTTTAGAT
>JAGALE010000380.1 GCA_017625335.1 Lachnospiraceae bacterium | reverse complement strand
GATAGAGATATCGCGATGGTATTCCAGAACTACGCTCTTTACCCACATATGTCAGTTTATGATAACATGGCATTTGGTCTTAAGCTTAGAAAGGTACCAAAGGAGAAGATTGACAAGCAGGTACATGAGGCTGCTAAGATTCTTGATATCGAGCATCTTCTTGACAGAAAGCCAAAGGCTTTATCAGGTGGTCAGAGACAGAGAGTTGCTATGGGACGTGCAATCGTTCGTGAGCCTAAGGTATTCCTTATGGATGAGCCACTTTCAAACCTTGACGCTAAGCTTAGAGTACAGATGAGAGTTGAGATTTCAAAGCTTCATCAGAGACTTCAGACTACAATCATCTACGTTACACATGACCAGACAGAGGCGATGACTCTTGGTACTAGAATCGTAGTTATGAAGGATGGTATCATCCAGCAGATCGATACTCCACAGAACCTTTACGATAAGCCATGTAACTTATTCGTTGCTGGTTTCATGGGTATGCCACCTATGAACTTCATCGACTGTAAGGTTGTTAAGTCAGGTACTGACGTATTACTTATGTTCGGTTCACACTCAATCAAGGTTCCAGAGTCAAAGGCTGCTAAGCTTATCGCTGGTGACTTTATTGATAAGGAAGTTGTTCTTGGTATCCGTCCAGAGGATATTCATGATGAGCAGTTATTCATCGAGTCTTCACCTGAGAGTGTAATCGATGCTAGAATCAACATCTACGAGATGTTAGGTGCTGAGGTTTACTTATACTTCACTATCGATCAGTTCGATATCACTGCAAAAGTTAACGCTCGTACAACAGCTAGACCTGGTGATACAGTTCAGTTCGCATTCGACTTAAGCAAGATTCATATCTTCGATAAGGAGACTGAGGAAGTAGTAGCTAACTAGTCAATATAGAATTTGTGAAAATTCGAGGAAATACACAAAAAAATGTGTATTTCCTCTTTTTTTTTTCTTGAAATTAGGTTACAATGTACTTTGTATGAGTAGGTTTTTTGAAAACTATTCATATAGTTGGTTAGTGAAATAAAGTAACTAATATGTAAGGAGTGATAAGATGATATCAAACCAGATACTGCAGGATACAATTGAGGGGATAAAGAACATAACAAGAACAGACCTTTGTGTTATGGACACAGAAGGAAAAAACTTGGCATCTACATTTAGAGATACAGAGGATTACGAGGAGGCAGTTGTAGCATTTGCTGAGTCGCCAGCTGATAGCCAGGTGATGATGGGTTTTCATTTCTTTAAGGTGTACGATGAGAATGAATTAGAGTATGTGATTCTTGCCAAGGGCGAGGCTGAGGATGTTTATATGATTGGAAAGGTGGCATCCTTCCAGATTCAGAGCCTTTTGGTTGCTTATAAGGAAAGATTTGATAAGGATAACTTTATTAAGAATCTTCTTTTGGATAATTTGCTCCTTGTTGATATTTATAATAGAGCAAAGAAGCTTCATGTTGAGACTGATGTGAAGAGAATAGTATTTATCATCGAAACTAAGAATGAGAAGGATACCAATGTACTTGAAATAGTTAGAACTCTGTTCTCTAGCAAGACAAAGGATTTTATAACTGCAGTTGATGAGAAAAATATCATCCTTGTTAAGGAGGTTAAGCCTAGCGAAACCTATGATGATATGAACAAGACAGCTAAGGTGATTGTGGATATGCTTAATACAGAGGCTATGTCATCTGTTAACGTTGCATATGGAACAATTGTTAATGAAATAAAGGAAGTTTCCCGTTCATATAAGGAGGCTAAGCTTGCTCTTGATGTAGGAAAGATTTTCTATAGCGACAGAAAGATTATTGCTTACAGTAACCTTGGTATAGGAAGACTTATATATCAGTTGCCAATTCCACTTTGTAAGATGTTTATTAAGGAGATTTTTGATGGTAAGTCACCAGATGAATTCGACGAGGAGACACTTACTACTATTAATAAATTCTTTGAGAACAGTCTTAATGTATCTGAGACGTCAAGACAGCTTTATATACATAGAAATACTCTTGTATATCGTCTTGATAAGCTTCAGAAGAGTACAGGACTTGATCTTAGAGTGTTTGAGGATGCAATTACATTTAAGATAGCTCTTATGGTTGTTAAGTATATGAAGTATATGGAGTCATTAGATTACTAAATTTTTATACTTACAAGCTATATTATATATTTATGTCACTTTTTTGGATTTTCTATCGTTAATTAAGTAGACAGATTACAAAACAGGAGAAATATTATATGATACGTTTAGAACATGTTAAGATGAAATATCCGGCTAGTAAGACATATGCCCTTAATGATATTAATATTCATATAAAAAAGGGTGAATTTGTATTCATAGTTGGATCTAGTGGATCAGGTAAGACAACACTTATGAGACTTATCCTAAAGGAGCTTGATCCTACATCAGGAAAAATCAGATTTGATGGAACTGATTATGCTAAGATTAAGAAAAAGCACATTCCAAAGTTCAGAAGAAGACTTGGGGTAGTCTTCCAGAATTACAGATTGCTTAAGGACAGAACAGTGTATGAAAATGTAGCTTTCGCACAGAGAGTTATAGAAACACCTACAAGATTTATTAGAAGACAGGTGCCAGCTATGCTTACATTAGTTGGACTTGCAGATAAGTATAAGTCATACCCAAGACAGCTTTCCGGTGGTGAGCAGCAGAGAGTTGCATTAGCTCGTGCGTTGGTTAATAAGCCAGAGCTTTTACTTTGTGATGAGCCTACTGGTAACTTGGACCCTAAGAATTCATGGGATATTATGAGACTTTTGGAGGATATCAACAGCAAGGGTACAACTGTAGTAGTTGTAACACATAACAAGGAAATAGTTGATATGATGCAAAAGCGAGTTATCACCTTAAAGAAGGGTGAAATAATCAGTGATGAGCAGAAGGGTGGGTATATAGATGAGGATTAGTTCAGTAGTTTACAGCGTTAGACAGGGACTTAAGAACATAAGAAGAAATCTTCTCTTCTCACTGGCTTCCATAGGAACCATTGTGTCCTGTCTTTTCTTGTTCGGTATATTTTATTGTGTAATAGTGAATTTTAAAACCGCAATGGACGATCTTGAGAATACAGTAACTATATCGGTGTTCTTTGAACCAGGAATATCTGATGAGAATATAAAGCTTATCGGTGAGCAGATAAGAGTTAGAGAAGAGGTTAATACCGTAGAATATATTTCCCCTGAACAGGCATGGGAAAATTATGCTAAGGAGAAATTCAAGGATAATTACGAAGAAGCGATGGAGATATTTGCAGGAGATAATCCGCTTAAGGATAGTGCATCCTATACTATTTCCATGAAGCAGCTTAACAAGCAGGCAGAGTTTGTTAAGTATCTTGAAGGACTTAATGGTGTTAGAAAGGTTTCAACATCACAGGCTGTTGCTGATGGTGTTGATGCGCTTAACAGTGTAGTAACCTTTGCATCTATTGGAATTATTATAATTCTTTTATTGGTATCTATATTCCTTATTAGTAATACAATTATGATAGGTATTACAGTAAGAAAAGAAGAGATTGCTATTATGAAGCTTATAGGAGCTACTAATTTCTTCGTTAGAGCCCCTTTCATAGTAGAGGGTGTTACCATAGGTTTGGTGGGATCACTTATTCCACTTGGCTTAGTGTATCTTATGTACGATAATGTAGTAAGCTATGTTATTGGACAGTTTGCAGTTGTACAGAATTTATTCGCATTCGTTCCAATAAAGGAATTGTTTGCAGTGCTGATTCCGGTATCAGCAGCTATAGGTATTGGACTTGGTTTGGTAGGAAGTTTAATAACTACTAGAAAGCACCTTAAGGTATAATAAGGGGGAATTCGATGCGTAAATTATATAAGAAGGCTGCTGTGTTGATGGCGTTTGTTATGGTAGGTGCATTTTCCCATACAACATATGCCAGCACAATTACAGAGCTTGAAGAACAGGTTGAAGAAGCAGAGGGTAAAAAGGCCGCTGCACAGGAGATATTAGATCAGCTTCAGTCAGAGCAGACTAATATACTTGATGCTATTAAGCTTTTAGATGAGCAGGTTGCTGAGTATACAGCTCAGATTACAGAGCTTGAGGCTCAGAAGGAAACCTTAGAGGCAGATATTCAAACTACCTTGGCAGAGCTTGAGGTAGCTAAGGAGAATGAAGCAACTCAGTATGAGGCTATGAAGACACATATTCAGTATGCATATGAAAGTGGAGATGTAAGCTATCTCGAAACAATTTTCACGTCGTCTGATGTGGCGGACATAGTTAACCAGACAGAGTACGCTGAACAGGTTCTAAACTATGATGCTAATATGCTTAATGAGATGATAGAGATTAAGAAAACTATAGCTAACACTCAGTTAGAGTTAGAGACAAACCTTGCAGCAGTTGAGGAGATTGAGGCAGAAGTTACTGAGAATAAGGAAGCTGTAGAGCTTATGATAGAAGGAAAGCAGGTTCAGGCTGCTAACTATGCAACATCTATAGAGGATTACGAGGAGCAGATTGCTGCAATTCAGGCGGATATTGATGCTACTAACGCAACCATTGCTGAGATGGAGGCTGCTGCTGAAAGAGCACGTCAGGAGGCATTGGCTCAGGGACAGGATGTGACTATTTATTATACAGGTGGTACTCTTCAGTGGCCTGTATCAACAGGTGGTGTTATTACTTCACCATTTGGACCAAGATGGGGAACTGTGCATCAGGGTCTTGATATAGGTTGTCCAACAGGAACGCCAATTGTTGCCTGTGAGGCAGGAACAGTAATCGGTGCTGCATATAGTAGTTCAATGGGTAACTACGTGCTTATAGACCACGGTGGCGGAGTAACAACTGTTTATATGCATAATTCTTCCCTTTGTGTAAGCTACGGACAGACAGTAGCTAGAGGTGAAGTTATTGCCTTGGCAGGAAGTACTGGTAATTCAACTGGTCCTCACTGTCACCTTGGACTTAGAATTAATGGTTCTTATGTAGATCCATTACCATATTTGCAGTAGTTAGGAGAGATTGTTGTGTTTAAGAAAAGATGTTTAGCTGTAGGTCTTATATGTGCTCTTTGTATGTCACTAGCTGGATGTGATTATGAAATTAGAAAGAAGTCTGCACTAACAAGTGATGGGGTATATGACAAAGAGGTTGAGAAAAAGGTAGAAGAAATCAATGGATATATTGATGCATACTTTTACTTTGAGACAGACGAGAGCTTGCAGGAAGAGGCAGTATACGATGGAATTATGGCAGGCTTAGATGACCCTTATTCTGTTTATTATACAGAGGAAGAGTTTAATGAGCTTATGGAAGAAAACTCTGGTGAGTATGTTGGTGTAGGAGCGGTGGTTACACAGGGTGCTGACAAGGCTGTAACTATAGTAAGACCTATACCAGGAAGTCCTGCGGAAGAAGCAGGCCTTATGGCAGAGGATATAGTTGTCCAAGTTGGAGATGTTGAGATTATTGACCAAGATTTATCAACCGTTGTAGATATGATACGTGGTGAAGAAGGAACAACAGTATACATTAAGGTATACAGACCAAGTATCAATGACTACGTCGAGTTTGATGTAACTAGAAGAGTTGTTGAGAATGTAACTGTATATGCTGAAATGTTAGACGGTAACATAGGTTATATTCAGGTTCAGCAGTTCTATGAGAATACTGATGAAGAGTTTATTGCAGCTGTAAAGGATATGCAGTCTAAGAATGTAAAGGGAATTATTGTGGATATGAGAGATAATCCGGGTGGTTTGCTTACATCAGTAGTTAATATGTGTGACTTTATCATGGATGAAGGACCAATCCTTACTACAAAGGATAAAACAGGAAAGGTTATTCAGCAGTATGATTCTACTGCAGAGGAGTCTTTAGATATTCCTATGGTAGTTTTGGTTAATGGTAATAGCGCTAGTGCATCAGAGATATTTGCAGGTGCTATGAAGGATACAGGAAAGGCGGAGCTAGTAGGTACTACAACCTTTGGTAAGGGTATCGTACAGTCTGTTTTACCACTTTCAGATGGTACAGCAATAAAGCTTACAGTAGCAAAATATTTTACGCCAGCGGGACATGATATTCATGAGGCTGGAATTGAGCCAAACTATGTGGTGGAGCTTCCTGATAATAAGGAAAGCGCTGTAAATGTTGAGCGTGAGAATGATACTCAGCTTGATAAGGCTATGTACATTATTAATAATAAATAATACAGTTGATAGAGTATGATATAAGACAGAAGAGGTGGTTATCTGCTTCTTCTGTTCTTGTATATTAGGAGGAGTGTATGAGAGAGAATTTTATAGGGATACCTACGGTTGTCTGTAATGAAAAAGCAGTCAGAGAGCATTATAGGAACTTGACATTAAAGTTAATTGAAAAAGGACTAACCATTACAACTATGGAGAGTGCTACTGCAGGTCAGATCGCGTCGTTGATTACGGATACAGAGGGGTCATCTGCGGTTTTAAGGGGAGCATTTGTTACTTACAGCAATGAAGCAAAGGTGTTACAGGGTGTTCCTTATGAAACAATATTTAAGCATTCGGTTTATTCGGAGGAAACTGCAAAATCAATGGCTATGGCCTGTAAGGCGACATACGGAGCAGATATTGGTATAGGAGTTACCGGTACTATGGGTAATGTGGATCCAGAGAATGAGAAAAATTCAGTTCCCGGGGAGGTGTATTTTGCCATAATTATGGGAGACGAGATACATTCTTTTATTAAGAAGATACCACATCAGCCTACCAGATTATTGTACAAGCTTTTTGTGGCTGATTTGATTTATATGGAGTTGGATAAAATATTGAATTGATTTTATTAGATTGGCAACCTGGCAACATATAATTTGTTTGGAAGAAATAATTTGATATATTAAGAACATTAAAATAATACCAACGATTAAATATTATTTTTTGATAATAGGTAAGTACATGATTATTAGCATAATAGTCATGTGCTTTTTTATATTTATTTCTTCAAAACTATGTAGGCTATACGTTTTTTATTAAACTACGAGTTGAAGGACAAGCAAAAAGCTCTGTGATAATATACAGCTATAGGTAATAGCGTAGATAAGAACAGGTTTGAATAGCGAAGGAGGAGTTAGCTATGGGTAAATTGAATTTGTTAATACCAGACTATACTGTGAATTATACAAACTTTGGAAAAGGAGAAAAGGTAAAGTATCTTGAAATTTCCGATTCCATTAATAAAAAGGCTTTAGAACAGGATATTAAGGAAGGAGCGATTCAGTTTAAGGAATGCCTTGATATGTATGAGAAAGGCCTGTCTAGAGTGGTTATGATTAGCTGTAGCAACGAGGAGGATGGCTATATGGCCGTAAGCTACCTTGCTGCTATGGAGAATAATAGGTTGGGAATTAAAAGAAAAACCTATGGTTATGGAGAAAAGCCGGATTATACAATGTCAGATGAGCAAGAAAAACTTACTTATGAGGACATAAGGGATAATGAGATGGAGGGAATCGACTCTGTTGATGATGATGATGGAGAAGTGTATGAGGAGGATGAGTTTTCATATTGTGAGTCTCCTTTTAGGGTACCTGTTCTAGGTTTATCTGATTTGGTTGGAGATATACCACGACCTGTATTGTTTGATGGACCTATGAATATGGCTAGTTCAAATATGGAAAATCCTAAGAAACCATATTGGCATAGCTGTGTAGAGGAACCAGTGTGTATTCTTATGAAGCAGACTGATAGATTTGGTGCATTCGACCATATTAACAGGGTTATGGATCGCTTTAGATGTAATAGAAATGTATATATTATTATGCAGGATATTTTGCTTGATCATCCGGATATAGATAATGGAAATCCGTTTATCGAACATCTTAGTGATGATACAGTGATATGTACATTTGTGTTGGAGCATACAGCTGATTTTATAATTGCTCATGCAAAGGAGGAAGACTTAGAAAAGTATAGAATTAATCAGTTTGATGATTGGATTTCAGACTATGGAGTGCGTTTGGAGAAGAATTTTCCTAAGAAGACCATGATTAAGAGAATATTAGATATTAACAGACCTTCTAAGTCCGAGCTTATGTCTCTTGTGCTTAAATATGTAATTAAGAATAAGAATTCCAAGGAAAATGTTCTAACCAAGGATGATTTTAAGCTACTTAGTAAGTTTAAATCTATAGGAATAATTGATAATGAGTCAGAGAGAATGAAGTCCAGTCAGCGTCTTGAAAAAGAGCTTGTTGGTATGGAGGGGGTTAAGCAACAGGTTAGAGAAATCGTGGACCTAATGAACTACAATCGTAATAGAGAGGAAATGGGATTTGGTAAGAGCAATTATCATAATGTTCACCTTCTTATAGGAGCACCTGGTACAGCAAAGACTACAGTTGCTAAGCTTATGGGAGAGATGATGTGTGAGCAGAAGCTTATTACCGGTAACCGTTTTGTATCCGTGAATGGAGCTGATCTTAAAGGCATGTATGTTGGTCATTCAGCTCCTAAGACAAAGGCTTTGTTCCAGGATTATGATATTATTTTAATTGATGAAGCATATTCACTTATGACCGAGGGGAAGGGCTCCGATTCCTTTAGTCAGGAGGCCATGGCTCAGCTTATTATTGAAATAGAGGAGCATGCTATGGATAAGCTGGTATTCTTTGCAGGCTATGGTGGTCTTGATGTCAGTGAGAAGGATAATCGTATGAAGCAGTTTATAGATGGTAACCCTGGACTTAAGAGTAGAATTAATTCTACTATATATTTTAAGTCCTATACACCTGATGAGATGGTTGCTATACTACATTGTCAGGCAAAGACCTTTAAGTTTAAGATTGATCATAAAGCAGATAGCTTGGTAAGAGAGCATTATGCCAACAGAGTTAAGGATTCCAACTTTGGAAATGGTCGAGAGGCTAGAAGCTTGCTTGAAAATGCAACTCTATTTGCGGCAACTAGAGTTATGAAGCTGCCAGAGCATAAACGTACTAAGAAGGCTTATGAAACCATAACCTATGATGATATTAAGAGTGCTATAGAGAGAATGGAGGGTAGTAATATCCTTCAGACAGGAAGAAAGGACAGAGTCTGTGGATTTGTGTACTAGATTTCTCTTATAGTAATTATATCCCCTGCCATTGGTAGGGGATTTTTTGTTTGCATTTATAAAAGACGAAATTGTGCGTTTATGGTGCCGAGGCTGATATTGGAAAATAGATATAAAAAAATAATAAAAACATTAGTTATAAGTATATCTTGTATTTTATACTAAATAATATTAAAATTATTATATATATATTTAATAACAAGAATTCGGAATAATGGATGCTTGAGGAGAGTTATTGATGAGCAAAGTATGGCAAAAAAGACGAAAAAGACTTTTTGAGATTATAGAGGTTGGAAGCTATTATGATAAAGCCAGTAAGGCGTATGATTATTTTAGTATAGCAGCTATAGTTATAAATCTTCTTGTTAGTGTGTTATATACTTTTGATAATATAAAGGCTGATTATGAGCAGTTAATGCTGGTTGTAGAGCAGGTTACTGTGGCAATATTCGCTGTGGATTACATACTGCGAGTCATAACAGCTAAATTTTTATATCCAGACGAAAAAGAAGGAATAGCAATTAAAAAATACGTGTTTTCATTTACGGGAGTTATAGATTTGCTATCATTTTTGCCTTACTATCTTCCTGTTTTCTTCCCTGCAGGAACAGTAGCCTTCAGAATGATTAGAATTGTAAGGATTCTAAGGCTTTTTAGAATAAATGCGTATTACGATTCGCTGAGTGTAATAACGGAGGTATTAAGCAGTAAAAGACAACAGCTTATATCATCTGTGTTTATTATATTGGTGCTAATGCTTGCATCTAGTCTTTGTATGTATAGCTTAGAGCATGAGGCACAGCCGGAGGTTTTCTCTAATGCATTTTCAGGAATATGGTGGGCAACATCAACACTGCTTACCGTGGGCTATGGAGATATATACCCTATAACAACCTTGGGAAAGGTATTTGGAATATTTATATCCTTCCTGGGGGTTGGCATGGTAGCCATACCTACAGGTATTATATCTGCGGGTTTTGTTAATCAGTATTCGAATATTAAGAACAAGGCTTTGTATGGTTACAAGAAGGATATGCATTTTATAAAGATTCATCTTATGGCTAATGACAAATGGATTGGTAAGCGGGTTGCTGATTTGAAGCTTCCGGATGGTATAGTAATGGCTGTAATTAAAAGGAAGGATAATATTATTATACCTAGAGGAGATGTGGAGCTTTTGGAGGAGGATACCATAGTAATTGGTGCGGAGCCATTTGAGGAAGAGGAGAGTATTAATCTTAAGGAGATTATGATACAGGATGAGCATCCTTGGGTAGGTAAGAGAATCCGCGATTTGGATATATCAAAATACTCAGTTATAGTGCTTGTTAAGAGAAAGAATAAAGCTATTATCCCTAATGGTAACATGATTATACAGGATAACGACAGAGTGTTTATGTATACACAGAAGTATGTGGCAGAGGCCAGTGAATTTAATATATAATAAGAATTGATAATGTGTAGAAGTAGTATTTATTCGGGAATTATGTAGCATATAGTTGTATAGAATATAGTGGAGAGGAGCTGATTAGGTGAGTAATAGGACTGTTCAGGACGGAATAATGCATGTGTATAATCGCAATATTCTCATTATTTATAATTGTAAGACGGGTGAATTTACATACCCTAATCTTAGCGCTAATGGGGAAGCTATGTCTTCTGAGAAGCGTCCTCTATGGCAACTGTTAGTGGAAGAGGAATTTGCTTCACATGAAACGGCAGATATTATAAAGAATAGGATTAAAGATATAGAAGAGCTTAGAATTGGCGAAGCGTATTTTGAAGATTTGTGCTTTAAGACTTATGACGGACAGTGGAAATGGTATGGTGTGGGCTTTGTGTGTCCTATTCCGGGAGAAATAATCAGTATTACATTTACAGATATT